>NZ_LGHK01000114.1 GCF_001908235.1 Bradyrhizobium sp. NAS96.2 | reverse complement strand
GTGAGGCCAATATAGGATGGTGGACCAGAAACCAAATCGTAGCGATGACGTAATTTTGTCAGACGTCATTGCTCCGTCTTAAGTTTTACGCTTGGCTGCAGGACGGGTGCGGCCGGGACATAGTCGGGGGATACATATGATCAGGTCACTCAACGCGCGATTGGTCGCACGGTTCGCGGCCGTTTCGGCGCTGACGACACTCTTGGGGGCGTGCGGCAGCATGAGCCTGCCGTCGCTGTCGTCGAACCCCGAGCCGGCGCCCTCCGAACCGGGGGTCGCCCCGGAAATGCCGGCGAGCATCCGCCCCGACGAGATCGTCGGCCGCTGGGGTCTCGCCTCGTTCCAGAATCCCGCCGACCGCGCCCGCACCGAGGCCGCCGCGCGCGGCCAGTGCAAGCAGCCTTACGTGATCGGCGCCGGCCAGAACGGCGGCGTGATCATGCATCTGGCCGACCAGGCCACCCCGCAGGAGTTGCGGCTGAAGGGTTCCCCGAGCGGCAAGAACTATATCGGCCCGCCCGGACCTGTGCCCGGCGAGCAGGACCGCGAGATTATCTCGTTCGACGGAAGGGTCCTGATCACCCGCTTCGTCGACAAGGACGCCGCCACCCGCTACGGCAACATGGTCTACGTCCGCTGCGCGCCCAGGGCGTAACGAGACCTGAGTTTCTTCTGAGCTAGAGCATGATCCGGAAAAGTGTGAAGCGGTTTTCCGAAAAGATCATGCGAAAACAAGAATCTAAAGCGCGATGACGATTCAAGCTCATCTCATCGCGCTTTAGTGCCACATCGGCAGTGCACCTCTCCCCTTGTGGGAGAGGTCGGATCGCATCGTCAGATGCGATCCGGGTGAGGGGTCTCTCTCCGCGAGTGACCCCCTCGCAATGAATATGCGGAGACAGACCCCTCATCCGGCGCGGATTGCATCCGCGCCACCTTCTCCCACAAAGAGAGAAGGGAAGCAGGCCTGTGTCCTCATCCAAACAAAATCGCCGACCCTGAGGCCGGCGTTTTCGTCTATCCTTGAAGACGGGGACACGAATCCGGCCTGCCGCGAGCAGCCCAGAATCGTGACCGGAATAATCGCCTTACCGCCGGACGCCAACGCGGTTGACGCCGCCATTCATGTTGCCGCCCACGTTATGACGGACCGCGGCGCGCGCCACCGGACGCGGTCTGAGCACGACACCCGCCCGTGCCACGCAACCGTGTGGATAACCGACATAGGTGCAGTAAACGACGGCCTTGGCCGGTGCTGAACTGAACGTGACACCCGCAAGCCCCAGCATCACGCTGGCCGCAATTCCTGCAACCGTCGCTGACTTGATCGAAAGAATGTTCGTCCGACGCATGGTGATCCTCCCTCATCGCACGCGAACCGAAAGGTGATGCGCCGCTTCAGGCGCGGCCCAACATATGAGCGGCAAGGGACGGGTCGGATTGACGTAGATCAACGCCGGACGCGGCTGTACGTCTGTGCGTGAAATCGGCGCAACGGCACCGCACGGGGGCGGCACGTGTCTGGTGACCCATTGCGGGGGTGACCTGCGGCCCAAACGAAAACGCCGGCCCTCAGAGCCGGCGTTTGTCGCTTTGATCCGAGAAACCTCAGTTGAACATCGCGTCGATGTCGTCCTGCGAGGCGTGGCCGGCGTCGCCGTCGAGCTTGGGGCCGTTGAGCAGGCGGGCATCGCCCTCGCGGGTGTCGACGATCGGCGGGGTATGGGTCTTGATCGCGTCGACGCCGCCCCAGATGTTCATCATCTCGTTGATGTGCTGTTCGATGAACTTCATCGTCTGCATCACCTTGCTGATGCGCTGGCCGGTGAGGTCCTGGAAGTTGCAGGCCTCGAAGATCGAGACGACGCGCTCCTGAATATCTTCGCTGAGCCGCTTCTGCTGGTCGGGCGTGACGTTGTTGGCCAGCGCAGTCGCGGCCTGGTCGATCGCCTCGACCGCTTCGAGGATCTGCTGGGTGGCCTGTTCGGTGCCGCCGACCACGGCGCCGAGCTCGCCATTGACCTTGGCCATCTCCTCGCCGTTGAAGCTCTTGCCGTGCAGCACGGCGATCTCGCGCTTGGTGCGGCTGATCGCGTCGTGGATCAAATCGAGCTCGACCTTGAGCTTCTCGCACTGTTCGACCTGTGCGCGATAGGTCTCGAGCAGTGCATGCGTCTCGGCGACTTCGCGGGCGACCGCGGCATCGACGCCGCTGCCGGTGCGCTCGGCTGGTGCTGCGGCCATCTGGGCGCGGATCGAGCGAAGCTCGGCCATGATCTCGCGATGCATCGGACCGAGGTCGCCGCCACCGGTGACTTCTGGCTCCGGCATCACGACCTCACCCATCGCCTGCTCGACACGAAAACGCTTGCGCTTCACTGACATGATTTTCATTCCCGCCCCTTCACTGCAGTCCGTTCTAGACAGCGCGGATTTAACGTCAGGTTCACGCGGGAACAGTTTGCGCTGATCGTGCGCAACCGCGGCGCTACCCGCGATTAACCATGTCGCCGCGGCGTTCACGCAAAATAAACGCTACCCCGCAAAACCGCGCCGCATTGCCGACGTGGTGAATCGAAACGGCCGATCCGTTTACCAAACCGATGCGGTTTTCATTGCTTATTGACCACGTGCAACGGCGCAAGTCGGCGCCCTCGCGCATCACGTCACGACGAAACCAGTACAGAGTACGTCGATGTTCAGGAAAACCACGCTTGCGCTGCTCGCCGGCGCGTCTTCTCTTATTGCCGTTCCCCATCACGCCATGGCGATCGACGCGGTGACCTCAGCTGAGCCCACCGTGATCTACGCCAACCAAGGCGCACCGCAGCCGCCGATGCGCACCGCCTATGTACAGCCGCAACGCTCCAACATGGGCGGCGGCTTCATCGAATTCCTGTTCGGCGATGCGCCATCGTCGCAGGGTTATGCGCCGCAGCCGATGTATCAGCAGCAGCCGGCCTATTACGGCAATCGCCAAGGGCTGCCGCCGATGGATCCGCAGCAGCAGATGATCCGTCAGCAGCAAGAGGCGGCGGGCGATCCGACCCAGCGTCCGTTCGATCCGCGCTATGAAAAGCAGCTGGTTGATTACAGCGGCAGGGAAAGCGCCGGCACCATCGTCGTCGATACGCCGAACAAATTCCTCTATCTGGTGCAGGGCGACGGCCGCGCGCTGCGCTACGGCATCGGCGTCGGACGGCCCGGCTTTACCTGGGCCGGCACCAAGACGATCTCGGCGAAGAAGGAGTGGCCGGCCTGGACGCCGCCGCCGGAAATGCTGGCGCGCCGTCCCGACCTGCCGCGGCACATGGAAGGCGGCCCGGAGAATCCGCTCGGGGCGCGTGCGATGTATCTCGGCTCGTCGCTCTATCGCATCCACGGCTCCAACGAGCCCTGGACGATCGGCACCAACGTCTCGTCCGGTTGCATCCGGATGCGCAACGAGGACGTGATCGACCTCTACGGCCGCGTCAATGTCGGCGCCAAGGTCGTCGTGATGTGATTGTAACCCGGATGCAGCGAAGCGAAATCCGGGACGGGCTTCATCGCGGATAGACCTGCTCCGGATTGCGCTCGCTTCATCCGGGTTACGATTGATCAAACTAAAACGGCCGCTCGATTGGAGCGGCCGTTGTCGTTTCAGCGATCGCGTTTACGCGTAATCGCTGTTGTCGTCGCCGCCGTTGTCGTCGAAGTCGTCGGCGTCTTGATCATCGTCACTGTCCCGGTCGGCCTGCGCCTGGTCGAACGCGCCGGCGCGCGAGCCGCTGTCGCGGTTGGAGCCGATATCGTTGATCCCGGCGTCACGCGCGAGATCGCTCGACGACTGGTCGCCGCCCCAGGGACGCGAACCACCAGTGAGGCTGCCGGCATCGGCCAGCGACTGGTGACCGCCGCCACCCATCATGCCGCGGATGCTGGAGAGCAGCAGCCCGCCGCCGACCACGCCGGCCGCGGCCGCAGCCGCGGTGCCGAGGAACGAGCCGCCACCGCCACCGGGCGCGCCGCCACCGAAAGCCGGGGGCTGCGGGCCGCCGTAGGGCTGGCCGTATTGCTGCGGCGGCTGGCCATAGCCGCCACCCGCCTGCTGGATCGCCTGGCCCGAGTTCCAGACCGGGCGGCTGCCGCCGATGTCGGGCGCGCGCACCGGCGGCACCGAGCCGTGCGGCTGGCCTTGTCCCTGTCCGAAGATCGCATCGCGCATCGAATCGAGGAAACCGCCTTGCTGCTGGGCCGGCGGCTGCTGACCGACCGCGGCCTCGAGCTCCTGGATCCGGTCATGGGCGCGCTTCAGCGCCTCGTCCTGCACGAGCGCGGTCTGAACCAGCGCGTAGACCGCATTCGGCGCGTTGCGCAGGCCCTGCATGATCGCGGACATGGCCTCGCTGTCGCGCGGGGCATTCTCCAGCTTGGCGAGCCGGTCGAAGAGATCGTCGATCAATTGGCGTTCTTGCGGTGTCATGGCGTTCTCCATCGCGTCGATCGAATCGGCGCGCGGCTGATGTAGGACGGGCTTTGTGGCGCAAGGAGTGGGGGCCAGAATTAAATTTATGTATGCGACAATACGACCGGATGAACCCGAAGCGTTTCGAGCGAAGTGGACACCGGTTCGCGTGAAGAAAACGCGCCAAAACAAGCGTCAGGCCAGTGTAACTTTATTTGAGTGTAACTTTATTCAGGGCCAGCAGCACCGGGAAATCGCCGCCTGCGAGATAGGCATGCTCGGTTTCGCGCTGCGTCGTCAGCGGATCGAGGCTCTTCAGTGTTTCATCGACGAAACCGGGGTGGCACATCACCAGCCCGTCCTCCGGCAGCCCGTCCAGAAAGCCGCGCATCAGCGCCGCGAAATCGTTCTCGCGTGCAAAATCATAGGCGCCGGCGAAGGCCGGGTTGAAGCGCAGGCCTATTCGCTGCGCCTTGATCCGGAACTGGGTGCTGAGCACGTTGAGCACCAGCGCCTTCGGCGCCGCCAGCTGACGCGCCAGCGGACCTTCGCGTCCGCACTGCCGCACCCAGGCGTCCGGCGCGCGCTCCTTCACGGCGCGCAGGAAGCCGTCGCGCACCTGCGGGAACAGCTGCGCGTGCTGGTGGCCGTCGACGAAATCGGGCGCGCGGCCGAACAGCTCGTGGAAGGCGTCGAGCTGCGCCAGCACCTCGGCATGAACCAGCTCGGCGTCGAGCCGGTGCATCAGCCCGGCGCGCAACAGCCGCGGGAACGGCAGGAACATGTCGCCGTCGAGCGGACGGAAATGCATGGTCAGCGGCCGGAACGGCGCGGTCAGCGTCACGTGCAGCCCGATCGCGCAGCGCGGGCTTTTCGCGGCCGATTCCTGCAACGCGGCCGCAGCCTCGCGGCCGATCGCCGGCGTCACCATCATCACCGACGTCGCATTGAGGCGGCCGCGCTCGATCAGATCGCGGATCGCGCGGTTGACGCCGTCACTCAAGCCATAATCGTCAGCACACAGCCAGATCCGGCGCGTTTCGCTCATTCGGCGGCGGTCCGCTCGGAGGCATCTTGCGTCGCGCCGCCGTCGGCGTGCTTCTCGGTATGCTCGGCGACGAAGTAGATCGGCCGGGCCTTCAGCTCGGAGAGGATCTTGCCGATATATTCGCCGACGATGCCGATCATGATCAGCTGCACGCCGCCGATCGTCATCATGCCGATCATCAGCGACGGATAGCCGGGGACCTGCTTGCCGGTGGTCAAGACTTCCCAGAGGATCGAGAGGCCGAACAGGAAGGCCGCGCCCGCGAGCAGCGCGCCGAGCAGGCTGGCAAAGCGCAGCGGTGCCACCGAGAACGAGGTCAGGCCCTCGATCGAGAGGCCGATCAGCCGTCCGGCATTGAACGTGGTGACGCCATGCGCGCGCGGCGCCGGCTCATAGTCGACGCGGATCTGCTTGAAGCCGATCCAGCTTGCGAGGCCCTTGAAGAAGCGGTTGCGCTCGGGCAATTGCCGCAAGGCCGCCGCCGCGCGCGGCGACAGCAGGCGGAAGTCGCCGGCATCCTCGGGGATCTGCTGCCGCGCGCCCCAGTTGATCAACGCATAGAAGCCGCGCACGGCAAGCCGCCGCGCCGCCGATTCATTGTCGCGATGCGCCTTCGCGGTGTAGACCACGTCGTAGCCGTCATCGATCCAGTGCGCGACCAGCTGCTCCACCAGCGTGGGCGGATGCTGGCCGTCGCCATCCATGAACAGCACCGCGCCCCGGCGGGCGTGGTCGAGGCCGGCCATCAGCGCCGCCTCCTTGCCGAAATTGCGCGACAGCGACACCACCTGCAGGTCGAGCCCATCGGCGGGCAGGCCGCGCGCGATGGTGAGCGTATCGTCAGCGCTGCCGTCGTCGACATAGATCACTTCGCAGGCGAGCCCATAACGGGCGCGCAGTGACCTCGCGAGGTCGATCAGCCGTTGGTGCAGCGCACTGAGCCCGGCGGCCTCGTTGTAGACGGGCACGACGATGGACAGACCCTGCGCGGCGGCGGTCTTGGCGGTCGTGGTCAGGCTGGAAACGTCAGAGCCCAGCATCATCGGTCAGGTTCCAGAACTAGAGCGCTTTCGGGCGACCGGTTCGCGTACAGAAAACGCGTCACAACGAGCGATCATGAACACAATATGGTACCGGCGGCCGGCTGTCGCCAAGATGAACGGCCGGGCCGACTCATTGTCGCAGGAACGCCTCGAGCTTGGCGAACAGCGGATTCTCGCGGTCGAACACATAGTCCAGCGACACCACCGAGACGGTTTCGGCGCCGTGCTCGCGCAGGAAGCTGCCGAGCGCGTAGAGCTTGCCCGGTGGGCAGTGCAGCGTAAGCATGCCCGACGAGGTCGGCCCGCCGAACGGGGCGACCACGCCGAAACGCTGATGCGCCTCGGACAGCAGCGCGTCGTTGCAGCCGGCGAAGCGGGTGCGGACCTCGCGGTACTTGGCTGCGCGGGCCCGCGCGGCGATGTGGTCGAGGATGACGCGCGCGGTCTCGCGGGCGCCGTTCGACCAGTCGGCATCCTTTGAGGCCACCAGATTGGCCTGGCTGCGCAGCATCACGCCGTCGTCGAGCACCTTGAGCCCGTTGGCGGCGAGGGTTGCGCCTGTCGTCGTGATGTCCACGATCAATTCGGCGGTGCCGGCCGCGGGCGCGCCTTCGGTGGCGCCGGCGCTCTCGACGATGCGGTAGTCGCCAACGCCGTGCTTCGCAAAGAAGCCGCGGGTCAGGTTGATGTATTTGGTCGCAACCCGCATGCGGTGATTGTGCTGCTCGCGGAAGCCGCCGGCGACGTCGTCGAGATCGGCCATGGTGCGGACGTCGATCCAGGCCTGCGGCACCGCGACCACGACATTGGCGTAGCCGAAGCCGAGGCCTTCGATCATCAGCACGCGCTTGTCGGGATCCGGAATGCTCTCGCGCACCAGGTCCTCGCCGGTGACGCCGAGATGCACCGCGCCGCGCGCCAGGTTGGCCGCAATCTCGCTCGCCGACAGATAGGCGATCTCGACATTGTCGACGCCGGCGATGGTGCCGCGATAGTCGCGCGCGCCGCCGGCCTTCGACAGGGTCAGCCCGGCGCGGGCGAAGAAGCTTTCCGCGTTTTCCTGCAGGCGTCCCTTGGACGGTACGGCGACGACGAAGGGCGTGCTCATTGGTTGGCTCCGCGGCCGGCGGCCTTGCCATGCCGGGTCATCGCCTCGATCCAGACCGAGAAGCCGACCGCGGGGATCGGATTGGCCGATCCGAGCTGCGTCATCAGCCCGTCATAGCGGCCGCCCGCGACCAGCGGCTCGCTGCCGTTGCCCTTCGCGTGCAGCTCGAATTCGAAGCCGGTGTAGTAGTCGAGGCCGCGGCCGAACGCCGTCGCGAACCGCGTCTTCCTGATGTCGATGCCGCGCGCGGCCATGAAGCCGACCCGGCTCTCGAACTGGTCGATCGCGGCGGCAAGGTTGAGCTTGGCGTCGGAGGCCAGCGCGCGCAGCTGCGCGACCGCGTCGTCGGGATCGCCCGAGATGGCGAGGAAGCGCTTGATGGTGGCGACCGCATCGCGCGGCAGCGCGCCGGCCTTCAGCGTCGATTGTTCGAGGAAGCGGTCGGCGATCTCGGCGACCGTGCGTCCGCCGACATTGGTGGTGCCGGCGATCGACATCAGGTCGGTGACCAGCGCCAGCGCCGCCTTGCGGTCGGAGCCGGCGAGGGCCGCGAGCACGCCCTCATATTCGTTGCGGCCCGGCGCGGTCGAGAGTGTCAGCTGCTCGATGTCGTCGGTCAGCGAGACCTTGCGGTTGAAATCCTTGATCAGGCGCCGCCGCCACACCGGGTAGAGCTCCAGCGCGTCGATCAGCGCGTTGAACAGCGCGACGTCGCCGGTGCGGATCTCGACGTCCTTCAGCCCGAACGCGGTGGTCGCCTCCAGCGCCAGCGCCAGCATCTCGGCGTCGGCCGCGGCGCGGTCCTGCCGTCCGAAGGATTCGATGCCGGCCTGCAGGAACTGGCTCGGCGCGCCGCCGCGATAGCGGAACACCGGGCCGAGATAGCTGAAGCCGGCCGGCTGGCCGGCGCGAGGCGAGGCGAGGTAGTCGCGCGCCACCGGGATCGTGAGGTCCGGGCGCAGGCAGAGCTCTTCGCCGCTCGGGTCGGTGGTCAGGTACAGGCTCTTGCGGATGTCCTCGCCGGACAGGTCGAGGAACGGCTCGGCGGGTTGCAGGATCGCCGGTTCGGACCTGACGTAACCGGCCTGCGCGAACGAGGCCAGCAGCGCATCCGCCCATAGAGCGGATCCGGTGGCGGATCGTGGTGCGGCAGCTTCGGTCATCTCGACGTCCGTTTCGCCCCGCAATCGCGTTTCGAGGCCGGTTCCATAGGTGGTGTTGGCGGAGCCCTTAGCATGGCCGATCCATGGTTACGACAGGGATCAGCCAAAGATCAGCCAAGTGGCTTAATGATTGGGTTCGTTAACGATTTTGCGACGGCTTGGCTAGGGGCAGTTGTTCCCCACAGGCGCGGCGCCGTAGCCCGGATGGAGCGCAGCGAAATCCGGGGCCACCTCGCCTCGTTCGTGGACCTACCCGGATTGCGCTGCGCTCCATCCGGGCTACGCAGCTCGCCCTTACTTCCCCCAATCCCCGAGCGCGGCCTGCACCAGCGCCAGCGCGGCGACGGCGGCGGTGTCGGCACGCAGGATGCGCGGGCCGAGTGCGAGGCGGAGGATGGTGGGCTGGCGCAGCAGCAGCGCGCGCTCCTCCTCGGCAAAGCCGCCTTCAGGGCCGATCAGGACATCGATCCCGGCATTCGTAGCCTTTGCCGCTTGCAGCGCCTGCACCGGGTCGGCGACCTCGGCCGCCTCGTCGCAGAACACCAATAGCCGCGCCTGGTCGCGGCCGGTGAGAAAGCGCTCCAGGGGCACGGGATCGGCGACGTCGGCAAGCGAGATGATGCCGCATTGCTCGGCGGCCTCGACCACATTGGCGCGCATCCGTTCGCCATTGACCCGCGACACCTGGGTGAAGCGTGTCAGCACCGGCACCAGCCGCGCGGCGCCCATCTCGACGGCCTTCTGCACCATGTAATCGAGCCGCGCATGCTTCAGTGGCGCGAACACATAGGCGACGTCGGGCAGGCGATCCTGCGCGCGGGTCTGCGCCGTGATCGTCAGCGTGTCGGCGCGCTTGCGGCCGGAAATCGCCGCGCGCCATTCGCCGTCACGGCCGTTGAACACCAGCACGGTGTCGCCGGCGCCAAGCCGCAGCACGTTGCCGAGATAATTGCTCTGGTCGCGTTCGAGCGAAACGGTTGCGCCGGCACCGAGCGGCGCATCGACGAATAGGCGAGGGCTGCGAAAATCATGTTCGGGCATGTTCGGGGAGGATCTTCAAATTCCCTGACGGACATCGTTCACCAGCGCCGCGGCGGCTTCACTGCAGCTCGGCAAGTTTACCAAACTGAACGACACCGTAATCCCGCGGACTCGCCATGAACTCGCGGGCCGGGTAGAAAGACAGCGTCGATACATTGCTTCTGTCACCAAGTCATTTTGAAGTCCGAGGGGTCGCTTGCACGCGGCCCCTTTTGTTGTTCGGTCGGTGCGGGCCGCCAAATTCAAAGCGACGGATGATCGAAAATCCTGTTCAGGCAGATTTGAAGCCCATTTTACCGCCGTTCGTAGCCTAAAGGCTTAGAATCCGGGAACAATTTAATGTGGCCGGTGTGGCCCTACGCCGCGCTGTCGCCCAAATCCACGGGTTGTTAAGGGCTCACAGGAATCGTAAAACGCCCCCAAATTTCGTTGCTTCGTTTTTGTTGCGCTGGGGTTGCCTGGACCTTTTGCCGGAGAAACACCCTCGATGATCCGCCGACTGATCGTGCTGACCGTTGCCGCGACCGCTCTGTCCGTGGGGCAGGCCGCTGCCCAGAGCGCTTTTCCGGCTCCGCTGCCTGGCCAGGCCGGTAGCGTCAACGACCCCGCGTTCCCGCCGGTGAACGGTGCGCGGCCGAGCCGGGCGGGCACCGCTTCCGATCCTGCGTTCCCGCCAGTCAACGGCGCGCCGGCGGCCAGGGTCGGCGCTACGCCGTCGGCATTTCCGTCCAATGGTGCAGCTCCGATCGCCGGCGGCGGTCTGTCATCGCCACCGCCCCCGCCGGGGGCCGGTGGCGGCGGGGGTCCCGGTGACGCCTGCATGAAGGATTTCGTGCCGCTGCGCGAGGAGACCGAGAAGCGCGGCAAGGCGATCAAGGCGGCGAGCGACCGGCACGCCAGCCCGCAAGAGGCCTGCAAGCTGATCGGCAACTACAGCCAGGCTGAAGTCAGGATGATCAAGTATGTCGACACCAACGCGACGAAGTGCGGGATCCCGCCGCAGGTCTCCAACCAACTCAAGGACGGTCACAAGAATACCGAAGCGCTGCTGAAGAAGGTCTGCAACGTCGCGGAGCAGGCGGCGGCGCAGCCGCGCGGGCCCGCGGGGCCGTCGCTCAGCGACGTGCTCGGCTCGTCCGCCTCGCTGCCGGAAGCGACCCCGACCAAGAAGGGCGGCAGCACCTTCGACACCCTGAACGGCAACGTTCTGACCCGATGATTGATCAGCCGATGATTGACTGCCGATGAGCGATGTCTCCGCCCGCGTTGCCGACTCCACAGGCAACTGGGTGGATACCCATGCGCCGGTCTGGTCGCGGCCCTATCTGCGGCTTGCGCGCTACGACCGGCCGATCGGCTCCTGGCTGCTGTTGATGCCATGCTGGTGGTCGGCGGCACTCGCCGCCGGCGTCGCGCATGATGTTCGCTCGCTCCCGCTCGTCGTGCTGCTGTTCTTCATCGGCGCCTTCGTGATGCGCGGCGCGGGCTGCACCTGGAACGACATCACCGACCGCGATCTCGATGCCAAGGTCGAGCGCACGCGGTCGCGCCCGATCCCGGCCGGGCAGGTGACGGTGACGCAGGCCGTGGTCTTCATGGTGCTGCAGGCGCTGATCGGCCTTCTCGTGCTGCTGCAGTTCAACCGCTTCGCGGTGCTGACCGGCATCGCCTCGCTCGTGATCGTCGCGATCTACCCGTTCATGAAGCGGATCACCTGGTGGCCGCAGGTCGTGCTCGGCCTCGCCTTCTCCTACGGCGCCCTGATGGGATTTGCGGTGACGCTCGATCGCATCGATCTGACCGCGATCGCGCTCTACGCCGGATCGATCGCCTGGGTGATCGCCTACGACACCATCTACGCCCATCAGGATGCCGAGGATGACGCGCTGATCGGCGTCAAATCCACCGCGCGCCTGTTCGGCGCGCGCACCCATCGGGCGCTGGTGATTTTCTATGGTCTCGCCGTGCTCTTGATCGGCGTGGCGTTCGCGCTGGCAGGCGCGCGCTGGCCGGCCTGGATCGGCCTTGCGGCGTTCGCGCTGCATCTTGGCTGGCAGGTCCGGCGGCTCGACACCAGCGACCCCGCGCTCTGCCTGCGCATCTTCAAATCCAACCGCGACGCCGGCTTCATCCTGTTCGCGAGCCTGGTCGTCGATGCCGTGATGCGGGCGGGGTGATTTCCATCCCTCGTCGGGCGCGAGAATATGGATCTGCGGCCGCACGCGCGTGACACATATTCGGTGTCGTCCCTGCAAAAGCAGGGACCCATAACCATCGATGCTGATTGATGTACGACGCCGGAATGACGAGTCCCGCTCACAACATCCGCCGCGGAGTATGGGTCCCTGCGTTCGCAGGGACGACAGCAGTTGTAGGGGCGAGCTGCGTGCGATGAAACTGCGAAACTCAATCCCGCGCGATGATCTCGCGCTCGTCGCGATACACGCTGGCTTCGTTGAGACGGAATCCGGCGCGGCGGCGGACCAGGAATTTCGGGCGGCGCGCGCGGATCGCGTTGCGGCGGCGGCGGCGCGCCGAAGGCGTCCGCGGCGCCGGCTCGGTCAGTTGCGGCAAACGGAAGATGTCGCTCCACATCTGCCAGGCGGAGGTGATTTCATCGGCATCCGAACTGGTGCCGAGCGGAATGGAGAGCGCGGGATCGCGGTGCACCAGCACCAGCATCTGCGCGTCGTCGATGCCGCGCACCGCGACGCCGAGGAAATCGCTGACGCGGACATTGACCGCCATCCGCATGCCGAGGACGGCGCGGCGCAGCACGACATGTTCGCGATGAAGCTCGACCTGCCGCATGCCGCCATCCGCGCGCGCATCCTGCGCGTGGAAGCTGAGCGGAAGGGAAAGAGGGTCGAGCCGCATTGCGCAGCTCGACCCGGCGGAATTGATTCCGCTTGTTGGTGTTTGACGCCTCAAAGCTCTAGTCTCCCCGCCGGGATTATGTTCCCGGTCGATGTGTGAGAGCCTAGCCGACCGATTGCCGTTTCAGCTTAAAAAGCCTGGTTAATCGCTCCTCACCTGGCGCCATGATTGACAAGAGGTTGGCCCGCATGATTGACGAAGCCTTGCGCCGATCACTCAAATCTTTGTTGCCTGCCGGTGCAAAGTGCTTGAAATCCCTGTGAATCCGGCACATCTGGTTAGGTCTGTCGACTTCGTTCCGGGCCCCCCTCAATCCGCAGGAATTCGTTCGTGAACTCTTCACCATCTGCATCGCGACACGGTGATACCTCCGATCTGTTCGACCAATCCGCGCTCAGCGACCTCGCGCAGCGCCTGGTCGATGCCGCCAAGCGCGCGGGCGCCGATGCCGCCGATGCCATCGCGGTGCGCGGCGTCTCGCAAGGCGTCGAGGTGCGCGATGGCCGGGTCGAGGAAACCGAGCGCTCCGAGGGCGACGACGTGGGCCTGCGGGTGTTCGTCGGCCAGCGCCAGGCGGTGGTGTCGACCAATGACGTCACCGGCGACGGGATCGCAAAGCTCGCCGAGCGCGCCGTCGCGATGGCGCGCGTGGCGCCGGACGACAAATATGTCGGCCTGGCCGATCCCGCGCTCCATGCGCATGATTTCCCTGATCTCGATCTGCTCGACCGCAACGTTCCGACCACGGCCGAGCTCGAGCAGCGCGCCATCGCGGCGGAAGCCGCGGCACTCGCGGTCAAGGGCGTCACCAAGTCCGGCGGGGCGTCGGCCTCGACCGGGATCGGCGGCATGGTGCTGGTGACGTCGACCGGCTTCCACGGTTCTTATCTGCGTTCCAGCCACGGCATCTCGACCACGGCGATTTCCGGTGAGGGCACCGGGATGGAACGCGACTACGACTTCACCAGCTCGCCGCATGCGTCCGATCTCGATTCACCCACGACCGTTGGCCGCAAGGCCGGCGAACGCGCGGTGGCGCGGTCGAACCCGCGCAAGGTCGAGACCTGCAAGGTGCCGGTCGTGTTCGATCCGCGGGTTGCCGGCTCGATCGTCGGCCATCTGGTCGGCGCCATCAACGGCGCCTCGATCGCGCGCAAGACCAGCTTCCTGAAGGACAAGCTCGGCGAGCAGCTGTTCTCCAAGGACATCCGCATCATCGACGATCCCTTGCGCGTGCGCGGCCTGCGCTCGCAGACCTTCGATGCCGAGGGCGTCAAGGTGAAGAAGATCGCGCTGATCGACGAAGGTGTGCTGACCACCTGGGTGCTCGATTCCGCGACCGCGCGCGAGCTCGGCCTGGTCACGACGGGGCATGCGCATCGCGGCGTGTCGTCGTCGCCGTCACCCGGAACGTATAATCTGCATCTCGAGCCCGGTGCGGTGACGCCGAAGGAACTGATCTCCGACATCAAGCAGGGCTTCTATGTCACCGACCTGATCGGCTCCGGCGTCAACGGCGTGACCGGCGATTACAGCCGCGGCGCGTCCGGCTTCTGGATCGAGAACGGTGAGATCACCTATCCGGTCAGCGAAGTGACCATCGCCGGGCATCTGCTGCCGATGTTCAAGTCGCTGGTCGCCGCCAACGATCTGGAGTTCCGCTACGGCGTCAATTCGCCGACGCTGCGCATCGAGGGGCTGACGCTTGGCGGACGCTGATACGGACGACTGGACCAAGGCGCGCGATGCCGCCTTGCTGACCAGATCGGTGCAGGAGGCGGGCCGGCTCGCGGCGTCGCTGTTCCGCACCGAATTGAAGAACTGGATCAAGGGCGCGTCCTCGCCGGTCTCCGAGGCCGACATCGCGGTCAACGATCTCTTGGAGCAGCAGCTGCGTTCGGCGACGCCGGCCTATGGCTGGCTGTCGGAGGAAAGCGCCGACAACGCGAGCAGGCTCGGCAAGCGCTTCACCTGGATCGTCGATCCGATCGACGGCACCCGCGCCTATCTCGCCGGCCGCGAGGATTGGTGCGTCAGTGTGGCGCTGGTTGAAAATGCGTCTCCGGTGCTCGCGGCGGTGTATGCGCCGGTGAGCGAGGAATTCTTCTTCGCCGCCCGCGGGCAGGGCGCCATCCTGAATGACGCCGCCGTGCATGCGACCGCAGGCACCGATTTCAATTTTCCCCGCATGGCGGGACCGAAACCGCTGGTGCAGCGGCTCAGCCCGACGCCGGACGAGATCACGCTGTTTCCGCGGATCGGATCGCTGGCCTTGCGGTTGTGCCGTGTAGCACAAGGTCGACTTGACGCGGCCTTTGCGGGCGGGCAAAGCCGCGACTGGGATCTTGCCGCCGCAAATTTGATCGTGCAGGAAGCGGGTGGTAAGATGACCGCGCTCTCGGGGGAAGCGATTGAGTACAATCGCCGGGAGGTGACGCATGGGGTGCTGGTGGCAGCAGGACGCGAACGTCATGCACGCATTGTCGAGCATTTTCGCAGCCGTCCATTGCCGTGAGGCCTCGCCGATCCGCTCCGTGCTCCCGATTGTGACAACCAGACTTGTTACGACAGACCTGTGACGACCAGACTTGCGACGACCAGACTTGTGACGACACGACCTGCGACGACCACGACTTCAGTTCTTTGCCGGGCATCTCGTTAGGAAAACCACCACCATGTCAGACAATGCCCAGCCGCAGCTGCTTCATCTCGTTATCGGCGGCGAGTTGACCGATCTCGAGCACAACACCTTCAAGAATTTGGACGAAGTCGAGATCGTCGGCGTCTACCCGAACTACGCGACCGCCTATGCGGCCTGGAAGGCGAAGGCGCAAGCGACCGTGGACAACGCCCAGATGCGCTATTTCGTCGTTCACCTCCACCGGTTGCTCGATCCCGAGCAGGACGCAAAGCATTCCCATTGAAACGACTTTTTCGCGATCTGCTGCGCAGCGGCTTCGTGCAGCGCGCGCTGGGTGTGCTTGCGGCCGAGTATCTGCGGCTGGTGTGGTACACCAACCGCTTCATCTATCAGCCGTCTGACGTCTATGCGATCGTCGAGCCCCTGATGCCGGCGATCTTCGTGTTCTGGCACGGCCAGCACTTCATGACGCCGTTCATCAAGACCAAGGCGAGCTATCGCGCCAAGGTCCTGATCTCCCGCCACCGCGATGGCGAGTTCAACGCCCTCGCGGTGGAGCGGCTCGGCATCGGCACCATCAGGGGTTCCGGCGACCATTCCGGCGCGTTCCATCGCAAGGGCGGCGTCGGGGCCTTCCTGGAGATGGTTCGGGCGCTGGAAGGCGGCTGCAACATGGCCACCACGGCCGATGTGCCGAAGCGGGCGCGGGTGGCCGGTCTCGGGGCCATCATGCTGGCGCGGGAAACCGGCCGGCCGATCGTCCCCTTCGCGATGGTCACCAGCCGATTCATCCGGTTGAAAAACTGGGATTCGACCACCATCAATTTGCCATTCGGGCGCGGCGCAGTGGTAGGTATTGAGCCGGTCTATGTGCCGCCCGATGCCGATGCCGCGACGATGGAAAAGCTTCGGCAGCACGTGGAGAACCTGCTCAACGAAGCGACCCGGCGCGCCTATGCAGCCGTCGGGCGGCCGGAGGCAACGCTTGGCTAGCTCGCTACCGATGACGTTGCGCGTTTACCGCAAGCTGTCGTCCGCGATGGTGCCGCTCGCGCCTGCCCTGATCAAGCGGCGGCTCAAGCTCGGCAAGGAAGATCCCGAACGCGTCGGCGAGCGGCGTGGCGTCAGCGCCGACACCAGGCCGCAGGGCCCGCTGGTGTGGATCCACGGCGCCAGCGTCGGCGAGGTGCTGGCGGCGGTGGGGCTGATCGAACGGCTGCGCGCGCTCAATCTGCGCATTCTGCTCACCTCGGGGACGGTGACCTCGGCTGCGATCGTCGCCAAGCGCTTTCCGCCCGACGTGATCCATCAATACGTGCCGTATGACTCACCGCGCTATGTCGCGCGCTTCCTCGATCACTGGCGTCCGTCGCTGGCGCTGTTCATCGAGTCCGATTTGTGGCCGAATCTGATCCTCTCGAGCGCCGCGCGGCGGTTGCCGATGGTGTTGATCAACGGGCGGATGTCGCAGCGCTCGTTCCCGCGCTGGCGCCGGCTCTCCAACACCATCGGGGCGCTGCTCGGACGGTTCGACATCTGCCTCGCGCAGTCGAACACCGACGCCGAACGCTTTGCCGAGCTCGGCAGCCACAACGTCGTCGTCACCGGCAACCTCAAGCTCGACGTCGCCGCGCCGCCGGCCGATCCGGCCAAGCTGGAGCGCCTGATGTCGGTGACGCGCGGCCGCGCGATCGTGGTCGCCGCATCGACCCATCCCGGCGAGGAAGAGATCCTGATCGAGGCGCACAAATCGCTCGCCAAATTCTTCCCCGGGCTGCTCACGGTGATCGTGCCGCGGCATGCCCATCGCGGTGAGGCGGTCGCGCAACTCGTGACGGATGCCGGCCTGCGTCCCGGCCTGCGCTCGCACGAGGACCTGCCGGTCGCGACAACCGATATCTACGTCGCCGATACCATGGGCGAGCTCGGCCTGTTCTACCGCCTCGCGCCGATCGTGTTCATGGGCGGCTCGCTGGTCCCGCATGGCGGCCAGAATCCGATCGAGGCGATCAAGCTTGGCGCTGCGATCGTGCACGGCCCGCACGTGTTCAATTTCACCGATGTCTATGACGCGCTCGATCGTCGCGGCGGCGCGCGGCGCGCCGACGACCGGGACGCGCTGGTCAAGCAGCTCGGCCAGTTCCTTGCCGATCCCGCGGCGCGCGATGCGTCGCTGGTCGCTTCCGAGCGTGTCGTCGAGCAGCTCGGTGGTGCGCTGGAGCGCACGGTGACCGCTCTCGAGCCCTATCTGTTGCAGTTGCGGCTCGAGATGGGAGCCGCCAATGCGTGAGCCGGCCTTCTGGCACCGGCCGTCGTCTTGGATCGCATCTCTGTTGAGCCCTCTTGCCGCGCTGTACGGCGCGGTCGCCGCGCGGCGCATGCGGCAATCCGGCGCCGATGCCGGCATTCCCGTGTTTTGCGTCGGCAACTACCATGTCGGCGGCGCCGGCAAGACGCCGACGGTGCTGGCGCTGGCAAAGCTGCTGCGCGAGCTCGACGAGCGGCCGGTGGTGCTCAGCCGCGGCTATGGCGGCAGGCTTGCCGGACCGGTCAAGGTTGATCGCGACAACCACACGGCGGCCGATGTCGGCGACGAACCGCTGATGATGGCGGCGACCCTGCCGGTCGTGGTGTCGCGCGACCGCGCCGCGGGCCTCGCGCTGGCGCGCGCGCATGATGCGAGCGTGATCCTGATGGATGACGGCTTCCAGAATCCATCCGTGGTCAAGGACACCTGCCTGATCGTGATCGACGGCACGCGCGGCGTCGGCAACGGCCGCGTCATTCCGGCGGGGCCGTTGCGTGCACCGCTGTCGCCGCAGCTCGCGCGAACCGACGCGCTGATCGTGGTCGGCGAGGGGAGCGCGGCAGCAAAGATCGCGGCCGATCTCGCATCGCGTGGCAAGCTGGTCTTGTCTGCACGTCTGAAGCCCGACCAGGCTTCGCTGGCGGCGCTGAGCGGTACGCGTGCGCTTGCCTTTGCCGGCATCGGCGATCCCGCGCGTTTCTTCAACATGCTGCGTTCGAGCGGCGTCGACGTCGTGCGCAGCAGGGCTTTCCCCGATCACCACGCCTTCACGGCGGACGAGATCGAACAGCTCACGGCCGACGCGAAAGCTGACGCCTTGACGTTGGTGACGACGGAAAAGGATCTGACGCGGCTGCGCGGTCCGGACGGGGTGCCGGCCTCGGCACAGGCGATCGTGCCGTTCGCGGTGACGATGCAATTCGACGATGCTGCCGCGCTGCGGCGCTTCGTGACCGATCAGCTGTTCAAGGCGCGGGACAGGAGGTTGCGGAGATGAACCCAGCCCTGAGCTCAAGCCTGCGGCTTGAGCACGCCGGGATGGTGGCGCTGCAGCACGGCGGTTGGCGTGGCGTAGGCCTCCTGCAGGTCGACGCTCCAATACTTCAGTTCGTCGAGCGGAATCCGGACGTCGGTGATGGCACAACGCACAAAGGTGCCTGGCGAGATCACGCGGAAATCGCCGTCGAGATATTGCACCTGCGCTTCGCCATGGCCCGAGGGACCGAACTTGTTCAGCACGTTTGAGCTCTCCGCGTTGCCTCCGATGAGGCAGCCTCAAATGTTCATGAAGCCGTCTATCACAGATAGGGTGGCATGTCCGCCCGTTAAACCACCGACTTGTGATGATTTGGCGGCGAAAGCGCATGGTAGCGTTGCGGATGTGGTCCGTTGCGTTTGCAGCGCCATGACGAGCCGGCCGGATCGGATGCGCCTCAAGTCAGTTTTCATGTGCCTCGCGATGCTTGCCGTGCCGGCCGCGGCCGCGGCGCCGCTGCCGGCCCCGCGTCAGGTCGAGATTCCCGAAGGCAATGTCACGCTGCACGCGCAGCTCTACCGGCCCGACGGCGACGGCCCGTTCCCGACGGTGATCGCGCTGCATGGCTGCGGCGGTCTCGCCGGCCGTTCCGAGGCCGTGCTGCCGCGCTACCGCGATTGGGCCGAGCAGCTGCTCACGTCAGGGCATGCGGTGCTGCTGCCGGATAGTTACGGCTCGCGCGAGCTGGGTCCGCAGTGCCGCATCCGGGAGCACCAGGTCCAGACCCGCCGTGCCCGGGTTGCGGACATCAACGCCGCGCGGCAGTGGCTGGTGCAGCAGAAATGGGTGGCGAAGAGCCGCATCAGCCTGATCGGCTGGGGCAATGGCGCGGCCGCCCTGCTGTGGGCGGTGCGGCCGCAGATGTGGTCGCGCAACGGCGAGCCGGACTTCCGCTCGGCCGTCGCGTTCTACCCGGATTGCCGCACCTCGTTCGGCCTCGGCTGGAGCGCGCGGGTGCCGACGCTGGTCCTGATCGGCGCGCGCGACGATGTGACCTCGTCATCAGCCTGCCACCAGATGGTCGACGGCGCGCGCGGCCGCAGCGCCCTGGCGCGCATCGTGGTCTATCCCGAGGCGTATCATGATTTCGATCGCGCCAATCTGCCGCTGCATGCGGTCGCGGCCTCCGATGGCGATGTCGCCGAACGCGGCCACATCGGCACCGATGCGGATGCGCGCAAGGACGCGCAGAAGCAGGTCGCGGAGTGGCTGTCGCGCTAGAACAGGCTGCCCTGGTCGACCGGCTTGGTGACGCGCTTCGGCGCCGCCGGTTTTGCTTCGCGCTGCGACTGAGGCTTCGGCTGGCTCTCGGGCGTCGCCGTCGCTGCGGGCTGATCGGCATTCGTGGTGGCGGCGACGCGGCCATCGGCGAACTCGATCGACACGTCGGCGTTGGGGCCGACCGCCGCGGCGGAATGCAGCGCGTGGCCGTGCGCGTCGCGCACCAGCGCGAAGCCGCGCGCCAGCACGCCGCGATAGGACAGCGCCGACAGCAGCTGTCCGCGATGGGCGACCCGCGCCTCGAGCCGCTGCAGCGTCGTCAGCAGCGCGCGGCGGGCGCGCTCGGCCAGGCGGTGCGTGCGTTCGAGATCGCGGGCGATCGCGTTGCGCTGCGCCTTGGCATTGGCGAGCTTGGAGGCCTTGAGCCGGATCTCGAGCCCACTGAAGCGCTCGCGCCTGCGATGCAGCAGCGCGCGCGCCGACAGCGTGATGCGCTCGCCGGATGCGGTGAGCCGCTGCCTTGCATGCGCGACCTGGCCGCGCAGCACGCCGATGGTGAGCCGCGAGCTCGACGCGGCAAAGCGGCGGAAATGCGCGTGCGTATTGGCCTTCAGCCCGCGCGGCAGCCCGGCTGCGAGATGATCGAGCCGTTGCCGCGGGATCGCCAGCAGCTCGTTCGCCGCCGGCAGCGCGCGCGCTGCGGCACGCAGCTCGGTGCGGCGCGCCTCCTGGGCGCGCTGCCAGCACACCATGGTGCGGCGGGCGAGCGCCTGGACCTCGACGAACAGCTCGCTCCGCACCGGCACCGCCATTTCGGCGGCCGCGGTCGGCGTCGGCGCGCGCTTGTCGGCGACGAAGTCGATCAGGGTGATGTCGGTCTCGTGGCCCACCGCCGAGATCAGCGGGATGTGGCTTTCGGACGCGGCGCGGACCACGATCTCCTCGTTGAACGACCAGAGGTCCTCCAGCGAGCCGCCGCCGCGCGCGACGATCAACAGATCAGGCCGCGGGATCCGGCCGCCCTCCGGCAGCGCGTTGAAGCCGCGGATCGCGGCCGCGACCTGCTCGGCCGAGCCGTCGCCCTGCACCTTGACCGGCCAGACCAGCACCCGGCGGGGAAAGCGGTCCTCCAGCCGATGCAGGATGTCGCGGATCACGGCGCCGGTCGGCGAGGTGACGACGCCGATCACCTCCGGCAGCCAGGGCAACAGCTGCTTGCGGGCCTCATCGAACAGGCCCTCGGCCGCGAGCTTCTTCTTGCGCTCCTCCATCAGCGCCATCAGCGCGCCGACGCCGGCCGGCTCCAGCGAATCGATGACGATCTGGTACTTCGAGGAGTTTGGATAGGTGGTCAGCTTGCCGGTGGCGATGACCTCGAGCCCTTCCTGCGGCTTGAAGCGCATCCGGGCATGGGCGAACTTCCAGATCACCGCCTCGATCTTGGCGCTCTCGTCCTTCAGGGCGAAATAGCAGTGGCCGGACGAGTGGGGCCCGCGAAAGCCGGAAATCTCGCCGCGGACGCGGACATGGCCGAACCGGTCCTCCACCGTCCGCTTCAGGGCGGAGGAGAGTTCCGAGACGGTGAATTCGGGCGCGTTGACGAGATTCGGAGCAGCGGTCATCTGGCCTATAGAATCGGGGTTTTCGACCCCGTGTGCAAGGTCCGGACGCCTCGTTTCCGGCGTCGAATCACATATCCACATCTGATCGAACCGCGTGTTGCTGCGGTCGGGGAGCGTGCTAAACCGGACGAAATGGCGTTACAACCCCTCTGATCGGCGACACAGATGAACATCCTCCTGCTCGGTTCCGGCGGCCGCGAACATGCGCTGGCGTGGAAGATCGCCGCATCCCCGCTGGCCGAAAAACTCTGGTGCGCGCCGGGCAATGCCGGGATCGCGCGCGAGGCCGAATGCGTTGCGCTCGATGTCGCCGACCATGCGGCGGTGATCGAGTTCTGCCGGCGCAACGCGGTCGATCTGGTGGTGGTCGGATCGGAGACGCCGCTGGCTGCCGGGATCGTCGACGATCTCGCCGCTGATGGCATCAAGGCGTTCGGGCCGAGCAAGCAGGCCGCGCAGCTCGAAGGCTCCAAGGGCTTCACGAAGGACCTGTGCAGCGAGTTCAGCATTCCGACCGGCGCCTATCGCCGCTTCGACAATGCCAGGGATGCGGTGGCCTATGTCCGCGCCCAGGGGGCGCCGATCGTGGTCAAGGCCGACGGGCTCGCCGCCGGCAAGGGCGTCGTGGTGGCGCAGACGCTGCCCGAGGCTGAGGCCGCCATCGCGATGATGTTCGAGGGCGTGTTCGGCTCGGCCGGCGCCGAGGTCGTGATCGAGGAATTCCTCTCGGGGCGCGAGATCAGCTTCTTCGCGCTGTGCGACGGCGAGACCGCGATTCCGCTCGCGACCGCGCAGGACCACAAGCGGGTGTTCGATCACGACAAGGGCCCGAACACCGGCGGCATGGGTGCCTATTCGCCGACGCCGTTCGTGACGCCTGAAGTGCATGACCAGATCATGATGCGGATCATCCTGCCGACGGTGGCCGGGATGAAGAGCCGCGGCATCCCGTTCAAGGGCGTGCTGTACGCCGGCGTGATGCTGACGGCGCAAGGTCCAAAGCTGTTCGAGTACAATGTCCGGTTCGGCGATCCGGAGTGTCAGGTGCTGATGCTGCGGATGATGTCGGACATCGTGCCGGCGCTGCTCGCTTCAATCGACGGGCAGTTGAAGAATTTCGATCTGCGCTGGTACCCGGACCCGGCGCTGACGGTTGTCATGGCGGCCAAGGGCTATCCCGGCGACTACATCAAGGGCACGCGGATCGACGGGCTCGACGATGCCGCCAAGGTCGAGGGCGTCGAGATCTTCCACGCCGGCACGGTGGCGAAGGATGGCGCGGTTCTCGCCAATGGCGGCCGCGTGCTGAGCGTCTGTGCGATGGGCAAGACGGTCACCGAGGCGCGCGATCGCGCCTATCAGGCTGTCGATCGTATCAAATGGCCGGAGGGATTCTGCCGCCGCGATATTGCGTGGCAGGCGGTGGAGGCTGAGAAGGGTTAACTCGCCGCGTCATTGCGAGGAGCGAAGCGACGAAGCAATCCACTTCTCCGCTTGCGGCGAGATGGATTGCTTCGCTTCGCTCGCAATGACGGCGCGGACTACAGCAGATCCCCGCCCGCCGCGCTCGCCGTGGTGCCGTGCTCGCGGAACGCCTTGATGACGTTCTTGCCGATCTTCCACTTGTGCACCTCGTCGGGACCGTCGACCAGCCGCTGCGAGCGCACCTGGGTGTACCACTTCGCCAGCGGCGTATCCTGGCTGAAGCCGAGTGCGCCGTGCAGCTGGATCGCGGTGTCGATCACCTTGTGCACCATATGGGCGTGGAAGATTTTGGCGATCGAGTTTTCCTGGCGGATGTCGAGGCCCTTCTCGGCCTTGTAGGCGATGTGCAGCAGCATCAGCCGGCCGATATAGAGTTCGCTCGCGCAATCGGCGAGCATGAACTGCACCGCCTGGCGATCGGCCAAGAGCTGGCCGAAAGTCGAGCGCTTGGTGACATGGGCTGCCGCCATGTCGAGCGCGCGCTGCGCCTTGGCGACGTTGTGCATGCCGTGGCGCAGCCGGCCGTAGGCAAGGCGGTGCTGGCCCATGTTGAAGCCGTTGCCCTCTCCGCCGAGCAGATTGTCGGCCGGCACCTTCAGATCCTTGATCTCGATCTCGGAGTGGCCGCCGTGGATCACATCGTCATGCGGGCCTTCGATCGCCATGTTGGCGACGTTGCGCTTGATGCGGTAGCCGGGGTTGGGCAGCTCGACGATGAAGGTCGAATATTGCTTGTGGCGCGGCGCGTTCGGATCGGTCTTGGCCATGACAAGTGCGAGGTCGGCGACGCTCGCCGAGGAGGAGAACCATTTCTCGCCGTTGAGGATGTAGTTCTCGTTGCCGTCCTTCACCGCCGTGGTCTGCATGCCGGTGGCGTCGGCGCCGGCGGCCTTTTCCGTCATCGAGAAGCAGATCCGCTTCTCGCCGTTCAAGAGGGGCTTGAGGAATTTCTCCTTCTGGTACTCGGTGCCGTGCGCCAGGATCGTCATCATCGAGGCATCGTCCGGCCCCTGCGTGTTCATCGAGAGCGCGCCGAGCATGCTCTCGCCGAGCTCCATCTGCACTAGCGCATTGGCCAGCGGGCCGAGGCCCATACCGCCATACTCCTTGGGCACGAAGGGACACCACAGGCCCTGCGCGCGGGCCTTCTTCCGCAGCGGTCCCAGCACCTCGGCAAGCGGCTTGGTGTCGAGTTCCTTTTCCGCCGGAATGCACTCGTCATGCACGAATTTGCGAACCTTCTCGCGGATCGCCTTGGCCTCGGCGGGAATCTCGAAATCGATCGACATGGCACTTCCTCGTTTCGTGTTGTTGTTGGCAGGACCTCAGGATGGCATAAACCAGGCCAGCGGCAACGCCGAACAAAGTTTGAAGCACGGCGCACGCCACCGGGAGGAGCTACCGATGCCTGATCTCGCTGATCTTTTTCCCGGCTATGAGTCCAAATGGATCAACACCGCGCAGGGCCGCATTTTTGCGCGCGTCGGCGGCAAGGGCCCGCCGTTGCTGTTGCTGCACGGCTTCTCCTCGACGCATGTGATGTGGCACACGGTCGCGCCGAAACTTGACGACAAGTTCACGCTGATCATCGCCGACCTGCCGGGCTATGGCTGGTCCGACATGCCGGACAGCGACAAGGATCATACGCCCTACACCAAGCGGGCCTGGGCGAAGACCATGGTCGAGGCGATGGAGCAGCTCGGCCATGTGCATTTCGCGCTGGCCGGTCACGACCGCGGCGGCCGGGTGTCGTATCGTTTGGCGCTCGATCATCCCGGCCGGCTGTCGAAGCTCGCGGTGCTCGATATCGCGCCGACCTATGATTACTGGCAGAAGCTCAATCGCCTGTCGGCGCTGAAGATCTACCATTGGGCGTTCCTGGCGCAGCCTCATCCGCTGCCGGAGACGCTGATCTCCAACAACGGCGAATTCTTCCTCAAGGAGAAGATGGCGAGCCAGACCAGGAGCAAGACGCTGGAGGCGATCGATCCGCGCGCGCTCGAACATTACCTCGCGCCATTCCGCGATCCCGCCCGCATTCACGCGATGTGCGAGGACTACCGCGCCGGCGCCTATGCCGATTATGAGATCGACAAGGCCGATGTCGACGCCGGCAACAAGATCACGATCCCGATGCTGGCGCTGTGGGGCGATGCCGGCGTTGCCAGCGCGGCAACGACGCCGCTCGACACCTGGAAGAACTGGGCCACCAATGTCAGCGGCGCGCCGGTGGCGTCAGGGCATTTCCTGCCCGAGGAAGCGCCGGAGGCGACCGCGAAGCTGCTGCGGGAGTTCTTCCTGGCGGGGTAGCCGCAACAAGCTCGACCCGTCATCCCCGCGCAAAGGCGAAGCCTTTGCGC
>NZ_LGHK01000113.1 GCF_001908235.1 Bradyrhizobium sp. NAS96.2 | reverse complement strand
AGGCGGCGGCGCTGGCGGCGGCCAGATGATGCTGCGCCGGCAGCGCGAGCGCCGCGCGCTCGGGGATATGGCTTTCCAGCGGCAGGTGCACGACGACGCGTTTGCCCCCGATGCGGGCGGCGATGCGGTCGATCAGCGCCGAGATCTCGTCATTGTCGTGCACGGTGGCGTCGAGATCGCGCTGCTGCTGCACCACGATTTCGGTACGCCCTGCGGCGAGGCGAATGAGATCGAAGCCGAAGCCGGGATCGAGCGGATCGTTGAGCGCATCGAGCCGCTCACGGAACAGGCGATCGATCATCTCGGGCCGCGTCACCGGACGCCCGGTCTCGACCATGATCGCGCGCACCGCACCGTCGGTACGGAAGAAGCTCGCTTCCAGCTGCCGCGCGCCCTTGCCCTGCTTGTCCATCGCCGCGACCAGCATCTTGGCGAGGCTCGACAGCGTCAGCGCGATCACGGTGTCGGTCGCGATGGGTTCGGGGAAACGCTTCTCGACGATGTAATCGGGCAGCGGCTTGCGCGGGCTGATCGGGGCATCGCCCTGCCCGAGCGCGTGGCCGAGCAAGGTGGTGAACGCCGAACCGAACCGCGCCGAGATTTCATGCGGCGCGCGCGCGGCGACATCGCCGATGGTCTTCAAGCCGGCACGGCGCAGGCCGGTGGTCACAGCGCTATCTGCGCCGAGCGCCGACACCGGCAATGGGCCGACCGCTTGCGCCTCTGCGCCATCGGCGACGATCTTGCCCGAGACGTGACGCGTCAGCGTGCGTGCCGCGATCGAGGTGCCGGCAATCGCCGCGCTGACCGCAAAGCCGCGCCGGCTCAGCGCATTGGTCACGATCTGCAACAGCGCGCGCTCGCCGCCGAACAAATGCGCGCAGCCGGTGATGTCGAGGAACAATCCATAGGGCGCGTCGAGCGCGACCAGCGGCGTGAAGCGGTCGCACCAGTCGGCGATGTCATTCAGCGTCTTCAGGTCGGCGGCGGGGTCGGCGTCGTAGACCGTAAGCTCCGGGCAGATCGCCCGCGCATTGGCGAGCGGCAGCCCGATCGACAGCCCGGCGCGCACCGCGGCTTCGTCGACGGCATGCAGCAGGATCGCATTGTGGTCTTTTGCCGCCACGACGCTGGGGAGTTCTTTCTTCGCCTCTCCCGCTTGCGGGGGAGGCCGGATCGCATCGCTAGATGCGATCCGGGTGGGGGCTCTCTCCTTACGAAGAACATTGTTTGTGGAGAGACCCCCACCCCAACCCTCCCCCGCAAGCGGGAGAGGGAATCCTGCCACCTCCCGTGTGTCGGTTGGCACAGCGTTGTGCCCATCAGCTTGCGAGGCGGTGTCCTGCGCGAGCTTGCGCTTGATGCGGTCGATGGGCAGGCGTGGCAGCCACAGGCTGAGGATACGCCGACGGTTCACTGAATTGGCACTCATCACATTTCCATTCCATGATCCATCGCCCGACCGGGCCATGACGATTGCGCACGAGTTCGGCCTCGACGCGCGGCGCGCCCCAGGCGCTCGCGGCATTGCCAGGCGGCGAATGCGCTGCGCGCACGATCCAGCGCGTTTCCGCGGTCGAGGGGATCGGCGTTGCCGCGATCCGCAGCACCAGCGCGGTGACGCCGGAGGCTCGCGCGGCCAGGGTCAATTTGCGGCTGGCGACGAGATCGAGCTGGCGCGCCTGGCCCCAGATCTCGAGCACGACGGCGCCGAGCGCATCGCAGGCGAGCGCGTCGGCCGCCGTGCGCAGGCCGCTGTCGACGTCGGCGGCACGCACCGTGACCAGGAGGCGCGGATCGAGGCCGAGCTCGGCGAGCCCGCGCATCGACAGCGCGCCGTTCTCGCGATCGGAAAAATCCTGCCGCACCCAGACCAGCGGCTTGCGCGCCGATATCAGTCCGGCGAGCCCCGCGATGAACCCGGTCGCAGCGCCGCCCTGATGGCCGGCCGCGAACACCTCGTGCAGCGCGGCCGGGGCAAGCCCGCCCCGCAACATCGCGTCCGCGCCGGCGTGACCGAGCGCGATGCGGTTCGGCATCGCCGCATCCGATGGCGCCTCGATGCGCGCGATGCTGCCGCGCAGAGACGCAAGCGTACCCGTGCGTGCGCCGTTCATGATGCGCCGCTCCTTCTCAACCAAAATTTGAGGCCGTCACTGACCAGAACAGAGAACCAGGGACTGGCCCAGTTGTTCATGATATGTTCTAATATAAAGCTAACAGGGCCTGCGGAGTCAATCGGATTGGTGAGCTCAGTGATTCATGAGTGGAATCAATGGGGTTCAGACCCAGACGAACCGGATGGGACCGTGATCTTCCGCAAGTCAGGCGCGCCGGCCCCGAAAATGGCGGCGTGACGGAAACGGAGCAATCGCATGCGTATCATCGTGCTCGACAACGACACCGATTTCGAAGGCTGGCGCAGGGCCGCGCGGCGATTGGCGTTGAACGATGTGAAGCCTGCGGAGGTCACCTGGACCATCCGCCGCGATGACGAATTGTCGTCGGCATCCTGCATGAATGAATTGCCTGACGTGCCGCAGGCGCAGTTCAACGTCCCGGCCAAATTCGTCGAGCTCGCAAAGGCCGCGATCCTGCATCGCAATGACGAGCGCTTCGCCCTGCTCTATCGCCTGCTGTGGCGGCTGCGCAGCCATCACGACCTGCTCAGTGCGACTGACGATCCCGATGTCGCCGAGGTCCACGCCATGGCGCGCGCGGTCTATTGCGACATCGACAGGATGCACGCGCATCTCCGCTTCCGCGAAATCGGCCGCGAGCGGGCGGCGCATTACGTCGCCTGGTTCGAGCCGGAGCATCGCATCGTCGAGCTCGCCGCACCTTTCTTCGCCGGCCGCTTCGCCGACATGCCGTGGTCGATCCTGACCCCCGACGTGTCAGCACATTGGGACGGGCACGCGATCTCGATCACGCCGGGCGTCGCCAAATCCGAGGTGCCGTCCGAGGACCGGCTCGAGGAGGCCTGGCGGCGCCATGACATCGGCCTCTTCAATCCCGCGCGACTGAAAGTGATGGAGATGCCGCAGGCCTATTGGAGGAACCTGCCCGAAGACTCGATCATTAAGCCGCTGATCGAAGACGCCATGCGCATGACCAGCGGCCCCTTCATCGCCCGCAAGGCGGCGGAGCCGCGGAAGCCACAGGATCCGCCGATGGCCCGCAAGCAAACTCAGAATGCACAGGCGCGCGACACGATTTCTGCCCTGCGCGACGAGGCCGCCGATTGCCGCGCCTGCCCGCTGTGGAAGGACGCAACCCAGACCGTGTTCGGCGAGGGACCGCAAAGCGCGACGCTGATGCTGGTCGGCGAGCAGCCCGGCGACAAGGAGGATCTCGCCGGTCATCCCTTCGTCGGACCGGCCGGGCAGATGCTCGATCGCGCGCTTGAGGACGCCGGCATCGATCGCGGCAAGGTCTACATCACCAACGCGGTGAAGCACTTCAAATTCGTGCCGCGCGGCAAGGTCCGGCTACACCAGAAGCCGAACACGCCGGAGATCCGCGCCTGCCGCCAATGGTACGAACGCGAGCTTGCCGCCATCAAGCCGGAACTCGTGGTGGCGCTCGGCGCCACCGCCGCGCAGAGCGTGCTCGGCAAGATCACCCCGATCAACAAGAACCGCGGCCAGCTGATCGACCACGACGGAACCAAGGTGCTTGTCACCGTGCACCCGTCCTATCTGTTGCGGCTGCCCCACGAGAAAGCCAAGGCGCTGGAATATCAGCGCTTTATCGACGACCTGAAAATCGCCGCAGATCAGTTGCGCAATTCCGCCCGCGCGGCCTGAGTTCCATTAAGATCAGCGGAACCGGAGTAGCCACACTTCAACGTGAAATTGTTCTGGACGCCGACAAATACCTACAACCTTGAATTGATCCGTGGTACTATGACGTGTTCCACAGGTATCGGGCGTCATGTTCACGCCATGACGTACCCTGAGGCGGGCGCGCTGCGCGGTTTGCTAGCCCCGATCGTGCGGCGCGCCACCTCATCTTTCCATCCTGCCTTCTCATCCCTCCCCGCACCCGCCTCCTCACTGCACCTTCCTGACCCGCGACGCTCCTCACCCGCGACGTCGCCAGATTTCCGGTCGACAGAAATCCTGTCCAGGCTTGCCGTCGTGGTCTCGCGGCCGCTGTGACCTCAGCTGCACGCGGTGGATGTGACCTCGCTGCACTCAGTGTGACCTCGCTGCTCAAAGTCTTGCCCTGCGAAATGAACGCAAGGCATCTCCGTCGTCATCGCTGACCTTTTGTTGCCGGAGATTGCCACGAGGCCGCGAAGGCGCGTGGGCCTTCAATGCGTTGCACAACAATTCGGCGCGATGTCCACCGTCATGGCCGGGCGCCTCATTTCGCGAGGCGGATTTCAATTGCTTGTCATATGCATCGATCAAAATCGGCGGCGTTGGGACAGGAGTTTACCATGAGCGATATGGCGTTACCCGGCTCGATCGAGCCCGCCCTGAAAAAGGGCCCGGATCTCGACAAGGGCTTCCACCCTATGACCGGAATTATCTATATGGGCGTGGTCGCGGCCGCGCTGCTGTTCGTTGCCTACAGCATCTATTCCGACGTCGACGCCACCGGCACGCGCGTCACCTCGTTCCTGCCCTACATCATGCTGTTCGTTGCGCTGCTGATCGCGCTCGGCTTCGAATTCGTCAACGGCTTCCACGACACCGCCAACGCGGTCGCCACCGTGATCTACACCCGCTCGCTGCCGGCGCATGTCGCCGTGGTCTGGTCCGGCATGTTCAACCTGTTCGGCGTGCTGCTCTCGAGCGGCGCCGTCGCGTTCGGCATCGTGTCGCTGCTTCCGGTCGAACTGATCTTGCAGGTCGGCTCCAGCGCCGGTTTTGCGATGGTGTTCGCGCTCCTGATCGCCGCCATCATCTGGAATCTCGGCACCTGGTGGCTCGGCCTGCCGGCTTCGAGCTCGCACACCCTGATCGGTTCGATCATGGGCGTCGGCATCACCAACGCGCTGCTGCGCGGCCGTGACGGCACCTCGGGCGTGGACTGGTCGCAGGCGACCAACATCGCCAAGGCGCTGCTGCTGTCGCCGCTGTTCGGCTTCGCGCTCGCCGCCGGTTTGCTCTACGTCCTCAAGATCGTCCTGCAGCGCGCGACGCCCGCGCTGTTCGGCGAACCGGTCGGCGACCAGCCGCCGCCGTGGTGGATCCGCGGCATCCTGATCCTGACCTGCACGCTGGTCAGCTTCTTCCACGGCTCGAATGACGGCCAGAAGGGCATGGGCCTGATCATGCTGATCCTGATCGGCACCGTGCCGACCGCCTACGCGCTGAACCGCGCGCTGCCCGCAAGCCAGATCGAGCAGTTCGCCGCGCGCTCGACCGCGGCCAGCAAGGTCATCGAAGGCAAGGCCGCCGGTTACAACGTGCTCGGCAATCCGCGCCCGGCCGTGACCAACTATGTCGCGCAGCACCAGATCAACGAAGGCACTTTTCCTTCGCTCGCGGTGCTGGTGCGCGATATCGGCCAGCAGGTTGCCCAGTATGGATCGCTGGCCAAGTTCCCTGCGGTCGGCAACACCCGTAACGATATGTACCTGGCGTCCGAGGCGATCCGTTTCCTGATGAAGGACAAAGAGGCCGAACTGACTTCCGCCGACGTCGCCACGCTCAACGAGTACAAGGGCTCGCTCGATGCCGCGACGAAGTTCATCCCGGGCTGGGTGAAGTTCGCCGTCGCCATCGCGCTCGGCCTCGGCACCATGGTCGGCTGGAAGCGCATCGTCGTCACCGTCGGCGAGAAGATCGGCAAGACCCACCTGACCTACGCGCAGAGCGCCTGCGCCGAGATCACCGCGGCCGCGACGATCGCTGCGGCCGACGGCTACGGCCTGCCGGTCTCGACCACGCACGTGCTGTCGTCAGGCATCGCGGGCACCATGGCCGCCAACGGCTCCGGCCTGCAATGGGCGACGATCCGCAACATCGCGATGGCCTGGGTGCTGACCCTGCCGGCCGCGATGATCCTCTCCGGCATCCTGTGCTACGTGTTCTACCACGTGTTCTGATGCCGACACGCCTTCGGCGCGACCCGCTCCGGACGGAAGGCCCGCACCATCGTGCGGGCCTTTTGCTTTGAGATTTTCCGTCATTGCGAGGAGCGAAGCGACGAAGCAATCCACGCCTCAGCAAGCGGTGAGATGGATTGCTTCGCTTCGCTCGCAATGACGGACAAGATGGAAGCGCACTCAGTCGGGATAGACCTTTGCGACCTCGGCCAGCAGGCCGCGCGCCCATTTGTGCAGGCCTGACTTGGCCGTCCTTGCGCTCCAGTACATGTCGATCGAGATCGGCACGCGGAACGGCAGCGCAGCGACGTGCAGGCCGCCGCGCATCGTCCGCGCCAGATGATGCGGGATGGTCGCGACCAGCCTGGTGCCGGCGACGATGCGCTCCAGACTGTCGTGGTTCGGCAGGCTCACCATCGGCGCGATCTCGATCTTCCTCGCCCTGAGGGCCTCGAGATAGAGCGGCTGCCACTCGCCGCTATGGGTGATGAAGACATGCTCGGCCTTGGCATAGGCCGATAGTGCGATCCGGCCGCGCGCCAGCGGGTTGGCCGGGTCCATCACACAGACATAGTGATCGGTGAGGATGTGGCGCCTGAAGACGCTTTCGCCGACGACCCCGACCGGACCCAGCACGATGTCGCACTGGTTCTGCTTGAGATGGACGTCGCCATGGCCCGCGGCATCGAGCAGCACGAGGCGGACCTGTGGCGCGCCGGCCCGCAGCCGCGCGCTGAACTGCGGCATCAGGGTCTGGCGTTCGTGATAGTTGCAGGAGATCGTCACGCTGCCCTGCGCCGTCACTGGGTCGAATTCGACCGGCGAGGCGAGCCCGTCGATCTCGCCGATCATGTCCCGCGCCCAGCCGGCAAGCGCCGCGCAGCGCTCGGTGGCCGTCACGCCATTGCCGTTGCGGACGAACAGCGGATCACGCAGTGCGCCGCGCAGCCGCTCGATCGCATAGCTGATGGTGGACTGGTTGACGTCGAGGCGCTTGGCCGCCGCGGAGAACGACTGCAGGTCGTAGACCAGCACGAGCGTCCGCAAGGTCCCGATGTCGATCGGATCGATGGTGGAATTGACCGCCACGCTGCACCTCCCGCCTTGCCGGCGCCCAGCCTAGCATAAGGTCATGGAATATTTCGATGGCCTATATCGATCCCATCGAATTGAGCGATCACGTCCATTGCCGCTAGCTTTCGCAAAAACGCGCTCCGGGAGGACCAATGACCAGCGCCGTGCCTGTCGTCACCGACATCGCGTATCAGGATCTGCTCGACGACCCTTATCCGATCTTCCGCCGCCTGCGCGAGCTGGCCCCGGCGGTCTATGTCGAGCCCGCGAAGCTGACGCTGGTGACGCGCTTCGACGACATCGTGCGGATCGAGCGCGATCCGGCGACCTATTCGGCCGACAATCCGGCCTCCCTGGTCAACAAGGTGATGGGGCCGACCTTCATGCGCAAGGACGGCGCCGAGCACGCGATCGGCCGCAAGGCGATCGAGCCGTCGTTCCGCCCAGCGACGATCAAGGAGCATTGGGCGCCGAAATTCACCGCGATCGCGCAAGCGCTGATCGATGATTTGTTCGCGGCCGATGAGGCCGACCTGTTCTCCGCGCTGGCCGCGCCGATGGCCTCGCTCAGCCTGATGGCGATGATCGGCTTCCGCGAGATGCCGTGGCAGACGTTGGCCGACTGGTCGCAGGCGCTGATCGACGGCGCCGGCAATTACGCCGCCGATGCCGAGATCGAGCGCAAGGCGATGCAGGCGAGCGCCGATGTCGATGCCGCGATCGACGCGGTGCTCGACGATCACCGCAGCAACCCGACCCCCTCGATCCTGTCCTCGATGGTCAACGCCGATCCGCCGATGCCGATCGAGGGCATCCGCGCCAACATCAAGGTGATCATCGGCGGCGGACTGAACGAACCGCGCGATGCGATCCTGACCCTTGTGCTCGGCCTCCTGCACGAGCCTGCGCAGAAGCACAACGTGCTGGCGAAGCCGGAGCTATGGCCGGCTGCGCTGGAGGAAGCGGTGCGCTGGATCTCGCCGATCGGCATGTATCCGCGCCGTGTCACCCGCGATGTCGATCTCTCCGGCACCACGCTGCCCAAGGGACTTCAGATCGGCCTCTGCGTCGGCGCGGCGAACCGCGACGGCAATCGGTTCGCCGAGCCCGACCGTTTTCACGTGACGCGGCCAAAGCAATCGCATCTGGCGTTCGGCGCCGGGCCGCATTTCTGCGCCGGCACCTGGGTGTCGCGGCTCACCGTCGGCAAGATCGTGGTGCCGATGCTGTTCGATCGCCTGCGCAATCTGCGCCTCCGCGAGGAGGCGCCGCCCGTCGTCCGCGGCTGGGTGTTCCGCGGCCCGGTGACGCTGCCGGTGCGATGGGATCCGTGAGCAACACGCCTTGCCGCACCGCCGGCAGCGAAGGAAACCGTCATTGCGAGCGAAGCGAAGCAATCCATCCACCCGCTGCCGGATAGAATGGATTGCTTCGTCGCTTCGCTCCTCGCAATAGCGATTGACAGCATGCCGCTGCCAACGAGGTTCACGCCGCCAGCGCGTCCTCCACGATCTTCACGAAGTACGACGTGCCGTAGACGATCGCCTCGTCGTTGAAATTGTAGGCGGGGTGGTGCAGGCCGGCGCTGTCGCCGTTGCCGCAGAAGATGAAGGCGCCGGGCCGCGCTTCCAGCATGTAAGAAAAGTCCTCGCCGCCCATCAGCGGCGGCATCGTATGCACGTTGCCGTCGCCGGCCACTTCCCTGGCGATGCGGGTCGCGAATTCGGTCTGCGACGCGTGGTTGACGGTGACCGGATAGCCGCGCTTGTAGTCGAGCTCGATCCGCGCGCCGGTCAGCTGGGCGACGCCCTTGACCACTTCGCCGATGCGCTTCTCGATCAACTGCCGAACCTCCGGGGTCAGCGTGCGCACCGTGCCGCGCAATACCGCGGTCTGCGGAATCACGTTGCGGGCATGGCCGGCGTGGAATTCGCAGATCGAGATCACGGCGGAATCGAGCGGATCGACGCTGCGCGACACGATCGACTGCAACGCGGTGATCAATTGCGCACCGACCATCACGGAATCGATGCATTTGTGCGGCCGCGCGGCGTGACCGCCGAGCCCCTCGATGTTGATGTTGACCTCGTCGGTGGACGCCATGATCGGGCCGGAGCGGATCGCGAACGAGCCGATCGGAATCCCCGGACCGTTGTGCATGCCGTAGACCTGCTGGACGCCGAAGCGGTCCATCAAGCCATCCTTGATCATGGCGGCAGCGCCAGCCCCACCCTCCTCGGCCGGCTGGAAGATCACGACCGCATCGCCGGCGAAATTGCGCGTCTCGGTGAGATAGCGCGCCGCGCCGAGCAGCATCGCGGTGTGGCCGTCGTGGCCGCAGGCATGCATCTTGCCCGGCGTCTTCGAGGCATAAGGCAGGTTGGTTTCCTCGTGGATCGGCAGCGCATCCATGTCGGCGCGCAGGCCGATCACCTTGACGTCGCCCTTGGCCGCGCCCTTCTTGCCCTTGATGACCCCGACCACGCCGGTCTTGCCGAGCCCGGTCACGACCTCGTCGCAGCCGAACTCCCTGAGACGGTCGGCCACGAATGATGCAGTGCGGTGCACATCATAGAGCAGCTCGGGGTTTTCATGGATGTTGCGGCGCCAGGCCTGGATATCGGGTTGCAGATCGGCGACGCGGTTGACGATGGGCATGAGAATTCTGGCCTCGGAGGTTGAACTTCAGTGCCTCTCTAGCATGCAAGCGCCGGTCCACCCAAACAGATGTGACATGCCGCCGGCTGGGGCCCGCATTCGCAAACGAGATACGACATGGTCCCCGGACACAGCGTGACTTTGCGCGAGCCGGCCAAGGCCAGGGCTGATACGATCGCACCCGACCAAAGCCTAATAGTGCCCGAAAACGCTCGCGCGGATACTACCTGAAGTTTCTGCACCGAAATCCTCCCGCCGGCAAAGAAGGGGCGGCTGCATGACGCCGGATCAGGCGGTCCTGTTTTCCACCATCATCCTGCTGGTGCCGATGGGTTACTTCCTGCTGGCGGCGCCGGCATTTCTGCTTGTGAAGCTCGACATCCCGCATGTCACGCGCCTGCTGCGCGGCATGTTCAACGCCTATTTCCTGGTGCTGGCGACAGCCGGCGTGATCGGAACGCTCGCCTTTGCCGCCGCTGGCCGGCCGGCTACAGCGCTCGGTATCGCCTTGATCGCGGCATTCGCGGTGCTGGCGCGCCGCTGGTTTCTGCGCCGGCTCGATGCCGAGGCGGATGCGCGAGACTCGGGCGATCCGACCGCGGTGCGGCGGCTGCGCCGGCTGCATTGGGGCGGCATGCTGTGCAACGCGGTCCAGGTGTTCGCGCTGGTCGCCAGCATTCCCTACATGGCGCCGCTACCTTGATCGCTATGCCTCGCCCTTCCGATGCGGATCGTATTTCGAAAGCACGTCCTTGAGGTAATCCCGGCTCTTCCATTCCGGCGCGGGCGGCTCGTATCCGGGCCGAGGAACGAACGGATTCGCCGGCACGTCAGCTGAAGCGCCCATCAGGTCCGGAATATAGCGCGGGCAATTCGGAAAGATTTCGCATTTGACGCGGACGACGACTTTCGCGCCATGATGCCGGGCAAGCGCTTCCGCGCTGTCGTCGATCGTCGCCTTGCCTCGGATCCGCGTGCGAAACGTCTTGCCGTCGAGGCGGACGAACAGCAAGCCGACATTCGGGTTGCGGTGAATATTGCCGAGCGTGCGATACATGTTGTTGCCGTCGTACTCGGGGTACTCGAGCGTATCGGGCCCGGTGATCTTCACGAAGCCGGGATCGCCGGATCGCATCGAACAATCGACGTTGTCCTGATAGCTCGTCGCGACGAAAAAGAACCGCGTCTCTTCGATGAGCTTGCGATCCTGCTCCCAGAATTCGAAGTGAAGGCGATGCTTCTCGAGGCCGTCGGCGACGCGACGACCGTCGAAGCGGTCCTGCAACTCGCGCATTCCGTCGTGGTAAAAAGGGGCGCGGATCGGGTCTTCCACGGGGACTCCTCCAGCAAGGTAAGCAATTGATCTGCGAGTCCTGGCGCGATGTCTTACGCGCCCGGGCACCGCAGACGGCTATTTCTCCGGAGCCTGCCGGTCGAACGCGCTCAGCACCGCAAGCGTCATGGCCGCAACACCGGTCTTGATCGTCGGCTCCGGCACCGGCGCGAACAACGGCGAGTGGTTGGACGGCAATGGTGGGCCGCGGCCTTCGCGGGCGGCGGCGACGCGCTCCGGCTCATAGATGCCGATATTGAAGAACATCGAGGGCACCCCGGCGCTGACGAATTCCGAATAATCCTCGCTGGGCGTACCCGGCGGTGACGGTTCGAACTTGTCGCCAAACGCCGCCTTCAGCACCTTTTCCGCGGTGCCGACCACGTTGGGATCGTTGATCACGGCTTTGGTCCCCTCGGTGATCGAGATCTCCGGCTCCGGCGCATTCGACATGGCCGCAACCGCCTTTGCCGTCCGCTCGATGCCTGCCAGCATCTTGGCGCGCACCTCAGGCTTGAAGGTGCGAATGGTGCCGAACAGCACCACCTCGTCAGGAATGATGTTCGACGCGGTGCCACCGTGAATTGAGCCAATGCTGACGACGCCAAATTCGGTCGGGTCCTTTTCGCGGCTGATCACACTCTGGACATCGACGACAAAGCGCGCGGCCATCATCAGGGGGTCAATCGTCGCCTGCGGCACCGCACCGTGTCCGCCGCGGCCATGGAATTTGATGTAGAGGCCATCGGCGGCGGATGAGCCGATGCCGACGCGATAGCGCACCGTGCCATAGGCGAACGGGCCATCGTGCAAGGCGAAACCGACATTCGGCTTTGGAAATCGCGTGAACAGGCCATCCGCCAGCATGGCCTTGGCGCCCGAGACGATTTCCTCGGCGGGCTGGGCGATGAACATCAGCGTGCCGTGCCACTGGTCTTTCAGGCCGACCAGCGTCTTGGCCGTCCCCACCCAGCTTGCCATGTGGACGTCGTGGCCGCAGCTGTGGGCCACGAAGGTTTCGCGTCCCTGCCAGGTCGTCTTGTCGTGGCTGGCATAGGGAAGTCCGGTCTTTTCCTCCATCGGCAGCGCATCGAGCTCGGTGCGCACCATGATGGTCGGGCCCTCGCCGTTCCTGTAGATCGCGACCAGCCCGGTCTTGCCGACATGCTCCGTCACCTCGAAGCCAAGCGCCCGCATTTCGCCAGCCAGCTTGGCCGCAGTCTTCTCCTCCTGAAAGGCGATTTCAGGATGGGCGTGAATATCCTTGTAGAGCGCGTCGAGTTTCGGATAGTCGGCCTCGACCGACTTCTCGATCGCGCTCTTCAGCCTTGCGACATCAAGCTCGGCATTCGCCCGGTGCGGCAGTGACGCGCAGAGCGCGGCGCACGCGAGCAGCGTGAGAACCATTTTGGTCATGGCAATCGCTCCAGCTGAAATCGTGACACGGCGTTCCGAATGCCCCATTCCATCACCAAGCCAGGCTCGGCGGCCTGATCTAAGCAGGCAACGCGATCGGAAACAACGGCCTGGCGAGTTAGCCCGACGTCAGCATCTGGCTGCGGATCTCCTGCGCGGTGCGGCGCAGCGGCAGCAGGAATTTCTTGCGCGCACCGGCCTCGCTGACCGTACCCGAGATCGTGTTGACGCTGAGCGCCGCGACCACGGAGCCTGCCGGATCGCGCAGCGGCACCGCGATGCCGCAGATCGCGGGATCGAGCTCACCATCGACCCAGGCATAGCCGTCGCTCTCGACCCGCAGCAGCAGTTCACCGAGCCGCGCCGGATCGGTCACCGTACGCGGCGTGACCTGCCTGAAGCCGCCGGTCGCAAGATAGGCCTCGCGGGTGCCGGGCGGCAGCGCCGCGAGCATGACGCGGCCGAGCGACACCAGATGCGCCGGCAGCCGGCTGCCGACGCCGAGATTGGCGGAAAGAATCCGCCGCGCCGGCAGGCGTAGCGCATAGACGATCTCGTCCTCGTCGAGCACCGCCATCGCGCAGGACTCGCCGATCTCGTTGCGCAGATTTTCCAGCGCGCGCTGCGCATGGCCCCAATATGGCAGCGCGTTGAGATAGGACAGGCCGAGCCCGAGTGCGCGCGGCCGCAGGCTGAAATAGCGCCCATCGGAAGCGCAGTATTTCAGCGCCACCAGGGTCGCGAGGATGCGGCGCGCGGTGGCGCGGTTGAGGCCGGCGGTGTCGGCGGCCTCCGCCAGCGTGTGCCGGCCCGGCGGCTTGCCGAGCGCCTCGATGATCGAGAAGCCACGCGCGATCGCGCGTACGAAGCCGTCACTCTCTTTGCTCATCGCGTTTTGCTCAAGACGCTGCGGGAGATTCTGGTTCTGCTCAATGACATCGCAAGCCGCATGGCTGCCTGCACATGACGCGGCCCTGCCCGCTTGTCAGGGGCACCCGACCGCGCTAGCGTCTATTCATATAGCGAATGAAATGTTCGCCTGGCGAACTGAATAGCAGGAGGATACACGATGGCGCAAGCAGAAAGTTCTGCGGCCACCCCGTTCGAGACCGATTTCTGGAAGGACGCGAAGCTGCGCAAGATGTGGGACGACATCGTGCCCGGAGAGCCGCGCAAGACGCTGCCCTACAAGCTGACGCAGGAGGCGATCGCGCTGTACTGCCGCGCGGTCGGCGAGACCAATCCGCTCTATCTGGACGAAGCTGCCGCCAAGGCCGGGCCCTATGGCGGGCTGATCGCACCGCCCGCGATCCATATTCTGCTGATGTTCGCCTGCACCCCGGCCGACGACTGGATGCGCTCGCCGGGCACCGTCAATGCCGGGCAGTCCTGGAGCTACAACATCCCCGCCCGCCCCGGCGACACCATCACCCTGCAGGCCCGCGCGCTCGACAAGTTCATCAAGCGCGAGCGGCTGTTCGTGGTGCACGACAACGTCTTCTTCAACCAGCATGGCGACGTGATCTGCTCGGGTCGCGGCCAGACCATCCGTCCGATGTAAGGAGGATCACGATGATCTCAGCGAATTTCGATGCTCTCAAGGCCGGCGACACCATCGACGGTCCGGCCTTCGCGGTCTCGCGCGAATCGATCCGCCTGTTCTGCGATGCCTCGCTCGACTACAACCCGCTGCATCTCGACGACGACTACATGAAGGGCGATTTCGGCAAGACCAATTTCGGTGGCATCATCATGCACGGCATGAACAATTTCGGCCTGATCTCGCGCATGCTCACCGACTGGGCTCTTCCCGCCGGCGCGATCCATCGCAGGCTCGAGACGCGCTGGCTGAAGCCGGTGAAGCCCGGCGACACCATCCGCCCCGGCGGCACCATCAAGGCCAAGCAGACCACCGCGAAATCGCGCTGGGTGCTGGTCGACGTCGCCGTGCAGAACCAGCGCGGCGAAACGGTCGCGGCCGGTGAAGCCATGCTGGAATTTCCGGCGAGCTAGCGAACGGCGCTCACATCGCGGCAGCGGACTCCACTTCGCCTCGCCCCGCCTGCGGGGAGAGGCCGGAACGCATCGCCAGATGCGTTCCGGGTAAGGGGGAGTCTCCGCGGGCTCAACTCTCTCTCCGTCTATGCGGAAGAGCCCCTCACCCCGACCCTCTCCTCGCAAGAGCGGGGTGAGGGAGCGTAGCGCCGTCGGGGCGCCACCCCACTCAACAAATCAAAAGAAGTACTTGGAGGTTTCGATGCAGGATGCGGCCCATTCGCGGCTCTATGGACGGATCGCCTGGCGCCTGATCCCGTTCCTGCTGACGTGCTACACGGTTGCGATCATCGATCGCTTCAATATCGGCTTTGCCAAGCTGCAATTCCTGCACGATTTGAACATCGATGACGCGGTGTTCGGACTCGCTGCCGGCATCTTCTCGGTCGGCTATGTCGCGCTCGAAGTGCCGAGCAACCTGCTGCTGGTCAAGGTCGGCGTCCGCAGGACGCTGCTGCGGATCATGGTGCTCTGGGGCACCGTCACCGTGCTGCTGGCGCTGGTGCAGAACCAGTATCATCTCTATCTGCTGCGCTTCCTGCTCGGCGCCGCCGAGGGCGGATTCTTTCCCGGCATCCTGTATTACCTGACGCTGTGGTTTCCGGACCGCGTGCGCGGCCGCATGACGAGCCTGTTCGTGATGGCGGTGCCGCTCGGCGGCGTCATCGCAGGTCCGTTGTCGGGCCTGATCATGGACCACGTGCAGGGCGTCCACGGCCTGCATGGCTGGCAGTGGCTGTTCGTCCTCGAGGGCGTGCCCGCGGTGCTGCTTGGCATCGTGGCCTATATCTACCTCGCCGACGGACCGCAGGCCGCGAGCTGGCTCAGCGCCGACGAGCGACGGCAAGTCGCCGGCGATCTCGCCCGCGACCGCGCCGCCACCCCGGGCACGACCCGCAGCTTCGCGGCGGCGCTGCGCGAGCCGCGCGTCTATTTGCTCTCCTTCATCTATTTCGCGTTCTTCTGCTCGCTCAACACCATCCTGCTGTGGACGCCGACGCTGCTGAAGCGCGTTGGCGTCGCGACCACCACCGAGATCGGCTGGCTGAGCGGCGCGATCTCCGTCGCCTCCGCGATCGGCATGGTCGCGATCGGCTACAGCTCCGATCGCACCCGCGAGCGGCGCTGGCATGTGGTCGTTTGCGGCCTCGTCGCGGCGGCATGCTTCATCGCCTTGCAGGCCGCGCAAGGCAGCATCCTGCTGACCGTGACGCTGCTCGCCATTGCCTCGGTCGGCATTTTCGCGATCCTGTCGCTGTTCTGGACCATTCCCAACGCGATGCTGGAGGGCAGCGCCGCGGCGGGCGGCATCGCGCTGATCAGCGCGATCGGCTCGTTCGGCGGCGCGGTCTGCCCTGCCCTGATCGGCTCGATGAATGTCGCAACCGGGAGCATCTACGCACCGCTCGCCCTCGTCGGCGCGCTGCTCGCGATCGGTATGCTGACGCTGATCGTCTGCGTTCCCCGAGCGAGACATCAGGTCACATTGGCCGAACCGAGCCGTCCCTGATCGTCCAGCGCACGCCCGGCATCCATGGGTCGGGCTTGTCTCGACCGGCTGCGTCTGGATAGAACTCGGTTCTGACTCTGTCAGAACCGAGTTCTATTTTCTTGTAGTGACGCGTTTTCTTCACGCGAACCGGGCTCCACTTCGCTCGAAAACGCTATAGAAGGCAGTCAACAAAAGACGCTTGCCGGGAACGAGGACATGCCGCGAAGGCTCGAGGGTGATTTCGACTACATTATCGTCGGTGCGGGCACGGCGGGCTGCATCATGGCCAACCGCCTGTCGGCCGATCCGAACAAGCGCGTGCTGCTGCTGGAAGCCGGCGGCAAGGACAACTGGATCTGGTTTCACATCCCGGTCGGCTATCTCTTCGCGATCGGCAATCCGCGCTCGGACTGGATGTTCATGACCGAGGCCGAGCCTGGCCTCAACGGCCGGGCGCTCGCCTATCCGCGCGGCAAGGTGATCGGCGGCTCGTCGGCGATCAACGCCATGATCTCGATGCGCGGCCAGGCCGCGGATTACGATCACTGGCGCCAGCTTGGCCTCACCGGCTGGAGCTACGACGACGTGCTGCCGGCGTTCAAGAAGCTGGAGGATCATTTCCTCGGCGCAAGCGAGCATCACGGCGTCGGCGGCGGCTGGCGCATCGAGGCGCCGCGGCTGTCGTGGCAGATTCTCGATGCGGTCGGCGATGCCGCCGAGGAGATGGGCATCAAGCGCATCCCGGATTTCAACACCGGCGACAACGAAGGCACCAGCTATTTCCACGTCAACCAGAAGCGCGGCCGGCGTTGGTCGTCGGCGCGCGGCTTCCTGAAGCCGGTGCTGGACCGCAGCAATCTCAGGCTCGAGACCGAGGTGCTGGTCGACCGCCTGATCATCGAGAGCGGCCGCGCCGCCGGCGTGCTGTTCCGGCAAGGCAACGAGGTCGTCGAGGCGCGCGCCAAGGGCGAGGTGATCCTGTGCGCCGGCTCGATCGGCACCACGCAGGTGCTGCATCGATCCGGCATCGGCCCGGCCGAATGGCTGTCGCCGCTCGGCGTCGACATCGTGGCCGACGTGCAAGGCATCGGCCATAATCTGCAGGACCATCTGCAGCAGCGCGCGATCTACAAGGTGTCGGGCGTGCGCACGCTGAACGAGACCTATTACAACCTCGTGCGCCGCGGCCTGATGGGCCTCGACTACGCGTTCCGCCGCCGCGGACCGCTGACCATGGCGCCGTCGCAGCTCGGCATCTTCACGCGCTCGGATGCGACGCGCTCGCGCGCCAACATCCAGTTCCATGTGCAGCCGCTGTCGCTCGACAAGTTCGGCGATCCCCTGCATCGCTTCCCCGCGATCACGGTGAGCGCCTGCAATCTGCAACCGACCTCGCGCGGCACCGTGCGCATCCGCTCGACCGCGCCCGACGACAAGCCGTCGATCGCGCCGAATTACCTCTCGACCGAGGACGACCGCCAGGTCGCGGCCGATGCGATCCGCACCACACGCAGACTGATGAAGCAGAAGGCGCTGGAGAAATATCATCCCGAGGAATTCCTGCCCGGCCCCGCAGTCGGCGATGACGACGCCTCGCTCGCCAAGGCCGCCGGCGACATCGGCACCACGATCTTCCACCCCGTCGGCACCGCGAAGATGGGAACGGCCAACGACCCGATGGCCGTGGTCGACGAGCGCCTGCGCTTCTACGGCCTGCACGGCCTGCGCATTGCGGATGCCTCCGTAATGCCGACCATCACCTCCGGCAACACCAACACGCCGACCGCAATGATCGCCGAGAAGGCCGCTGCGATGATCTTGCAAGATGCAAGATAGCAACCCATGACGCAGCCGCAGCGAATTCTGGTTGGCGATGCCGGATCGCAGATCGCGCTGGCACGATGGGGCGAGCCGGCTTCCGGCAAGCCCCCGGCGCTGCTGCTGCACGGCACCGGCTTTGTCGCCGAAGTCTGGACCGAGGTCGCGGAGGCGCTGGCCGCCGACTATATCGTCCATGCGCTCGACCGCCGCGGTCATGGCCTGAGCCACAAGCCGGCCGCCGACCGCTATCACTTCCAGGATTTCGCCGATGATGTCTGCATGGTGGTCGAACGCCTCGACCTCCATGACATCTACGGCATCGGCCACAGCGCCGGCGCGACCGACCTGCTGCTTGCGACGAAGCTGATGCCGGACCGCTTCGCTCGGCTGTTCGTGACGGAGCCAACCGCGATGGACCCGCACGCACTGCGCGGCGGCGACCTGAGCGACATCTCGAACGCGTCCGTGCAAGGCGTGCTGCGCCGCCGCGTCGAATTTGACAACGCCGACGATGTGTTCCGGCGATTGCGCGCCGCGCCGACCTTCGCGACGTGGACTGAGCCGTCGCTGTGGGCCTATGTCCATCACGGCTTTGCGCGGCTCGATGACGGCCGCATGCAACTGCGCTGCACGCCCGAAATCGAACAGGCGATGCTCAAGCCGATCTACCAGGCCATGGAGCAGATCTACACCGGCGACAACCGTGGCAATCCGTTCCCGTGGTTCTCCGAGATCGCCTGCCCGGTCCGCATCGCAACCGCCGAACAGTCATGGCCAATCTACAAGGAGATGGCCGACCGCGCCGGAGCCCTGATCCCGCACGCGAGCCGATGGACCTTCGATGGCGTCGGCCATTGCGTCGCGCAGGAGGCGCCGGAGTTGATGGTCGCCGCGCTCAGGACGTTCGCGGCGCGCACCAGCTAGGCGGTGCACGCACAAAAGCGTTCTGTCCGCTCCTGGCCAAGGCCGAGGCGGCACGGGTCCATAGACGATACTGACCAATTGCGCGCTGGACAGCAGCCGATCATCAAATCATCGGTGATCGCCGAATGGCCTCGCCGAGTAGACCGATGCACGCACCGGCCGGATCGTCAGCCGATAGACGATCAGATTGGTGCCATCGAATGCTTCAAGCAAGTAGTCGCAGACAGGGCAGTGATACTCACCCTTGGCGCCGGGTTTAGACCATAGCTCCAACCTCCGGAAACCTGCGCCACAGCACGCGCACGTTACATCGGCTTTCCTCACGTTCATCCTCTTGGCCACGCTCTGCAAAAAGACTGGTGGAACTCGGCAAAGAAATGGGGGCTGTCACCTGACTGAGGCGAGACTAAGTGTCCTGGAGCCTCCCAAGCTTGCATTCTAGGCAAGATGCTTCGGCAGCAAAGTGCAGATTGTGCCTGAGGAGGATAACAACAGGCGGCTGCCCTTCTTCGAATGAGCGTCCCCGCAGAGCGAGATCTTTTGAGAGTGATTGCATTTCGTTGATCTACGTCAAGCCCGCGCACCGAAATTGTCGCAGCTTCGCCGTTCGCCATCTCGTCCGTTAGGGAGGACACGCCATGCTTCGTTGTATCCTCGCCGCTCTGGCAGCTCTGGTGCTCGTCACAGTCTGCCTGGTTCCTGATGATGCCTACGCCCGTCGTGGCGGCGGAGGCGGCGGCTTCCGCGGTGGCGGAGGCGGCGGATTTCACCGCGGAGGCATGCACGCCGGCGCTGGAAGGATGCATGCGGGTGCCGGAAGGATTCACGGCGGAGGATATCGCGCAGCTGGCCGCGCGCGACCGTCGCATCCGATCGCCGGCCGTCCGGGCTATCCGGGCCGACCGGTTGCAGGTCGCCCTGGCCGCCCGGTCGCAGGCTATCCCGGTTATGGCGGTGGCTACTATCGACCTGGCTGGGGTGTTGGTGCCGCGGCGGCCGGTGCGGCGGCCGCAACCGGCGCGTACTACGGCAGCTATGGCTACTACGGGAACCAGAACTGCTACTACAATGAATACAATCAGATGATCTGCCCGCAATATTGATAGCAGCTCGATTGAGCAGTGATGGCTGGCTCGTTCGTCGCACCGCAAGGTCGCGTTGATGAGACGTGTGGTGCCCCCTCCGTTTGCGTATCCAGGGAGATGAACCGATGGAGTACAGCGCATTTAGCGATGCGAGCCTGAAGATGATGCACGAGGCGGTTCGCGGCGCGCTCGAGGCCGACGATGAATTTGAGGGTCGTGGAGACGAGCCGGTTTTTCGGGTGCGAACGACAGCCGAGTGGAAGCGTCACGCCGCCAAGCTCGAGGACGAGATGTCGAGACGAGGACTCCAGGTTGACGTCATAGACTGGACGAGCAGGCAGGGAGAGCTTGCACTTTGAGGTCGTCGCGGCACAGGTCCGCCGCAAGCGCTTTCGTTCTTCCCTGCCACTGGCAGCCGGAACGGCTTGATCCAGATCAACGGCTTCCCGGGGCGAATGGCGTTCAAACCACGCTGGGTAGGACCGAAAGATTGGAGAACAGCCATGAAGGCAAATCCAAAGACATTCGCGTTAGCTGCGACCGTCGTCGCGTGTGCCACGCTGCTGTCCGTTGGCTGGTCGGAACAAAGCGGCATCTCGGTTTCCGTTGAACGCGCGCAAGCGCGCGTCGGCCGTCCCCTGACGCCCGCAAGCGTCGCCGGTGTTGCCCGCCGCCAGACACGACGCGCGGTGTATGGCACCGCTGCCGTGGGAGCTGCGGCCGCAGCCGGCGCGTATGGCTATTATCACTATCCTTCCAGCGGTCAGGGCTTCGTCTGTCAGCCCGGCACGTATTTTCGCGGCGAGGACGGCCGCCAGCATCTCTGCCAATAGCCAGAGATAATCTGCGAGCAGGCTGGCGCGGCCGATCAGATCGGTCCGTGCGATCCCGGTGGCACCATGTACAGTGTCATGGCAAAAATCGCGTAGATGAACACCAGCAGGGCGCCGATAAACCACGCCGACCTCCCGCTGTTGGTGATGAAGCAGGACGTGACGGAGGCGATCATGACCATCGTCACGGCACCTGGCCAGAACTGCAGGTCCATTGGCTTCGGACCGATGACGTAGCTGAGAAGAACCAGCGCCGGCGCAACGAACAGAGCGATTTGAGACGCGCTTCCGAGCGCGATGCTGACGCTCATGTCCAGCCGGTTCTTGCGCGCCGCAGAGAACGCGACCGCCATCTCCGCCGCAGCCCCGACCAGCGCGACGATGATGAAGCCGACAAACGCCGCGCTCAATCCCAGCGCCTCACCCGCCTTCTGCACCGAGCTCACGAATATCTCGCTCACCAAGGCAACCAGCACGGTAACCACGATGAGTGTGCCAGAAGCCAGTCCGATCGGCCAACCAGCGCCATCCGTCTCGCCATGTTCCCCGCTCTCAAATAGCTCCTTGTGGGTCTTGAGCGAGAACAGCAAACCAAGTCCGTAAGCACATATCAGAAGCACGGCGAGGCCGGTGCTGAGCGTCTGCGCCATGACTTCGCCTCGTGCCTGATCGAGGTCGGCAACAGCTGCGGGGGCAAGCAGCGCAATCGTGGCCATCAGCAGCAGCGCTGCGTACATCCTCCCGCCGGCCCGATTGTACTCCTGAACGTGATGACGGAGCCCGCCGAGCAGGAACGATGCGCCGAGCATGAAGAGCGAATTGGTGACAATGGCGCCGGCGATCGATGCCTTGACCAGCATGTATTCTCCGGCGTGGAGTGCGGCGATCGCGATGATCAGCTCCGTCAGATTTCCCAGGGTTGCATTGAGCAAGCCTCCGATCGCATCGCCGGTCTTCTCGGCGACGCTCTCCGTTGCGTGGCTGAGAAGGGCGGCCAACGGCACGATACTCAGGACGGCGAGCACGAACAGCGCCGTGTGTGCGGTGGGAGCCACGTGTTCGACCACCAGCACGACCGGCACGAAGACCAGCATCCAAAGTAGCGGATTGTGGCGAATTTCCTTGAGCAAGAGGTGCATGGGATCGCCCGATTGAAGGGAGTTCGATAGTGCTTTCTGAGCGCCACGAGCCGATCGAGCTTGATCTAGCTCAATCCGGCGCCCCGATCTCGCCGGGCACGCCCCGCCGAATTCCCCGATGGTTTTCGAACGGTCAGGAGCGCATCCCCATCTGCGGCTGTTTCCCCCTTTGACCTAGATCAACCTACAGCGGCTCCGGCCGTGTCCCTCTGCTCGGGGACGTCCACAAGAGATCAGGAGTTTGCAATGACGAGGAACGCAGCTGTCGCAGCGGTTGCACTTTTGGTCACGACCTCGTCTCTCGCCTTCGCGGCGGAGACATCCTCGACCGTCGGCGTGGCACCACCCAGCGCCGCCGATCTCAAGAGCCTGACCGACATGCGTGTCGGCGTTGTCAAGGCCGCCCTGCAACTCACGCCCGATCAGGAGAAATACTGGCCGGCGATCGAGGATGCGATCCGCACACGGGCGAAGAATCGGCAAGCTCGGTTGGAGCGGATCGCCGAGTTGCACGAGAACGGACCGATGGACGGCCTTCACGAAGGCAATCCGGTCGAACTCATGCAGCGCAGAGCGGACCGGCTCATTCAGCGCGGGACCGATCTCAAGAAACTCTCCGATGCCTGGGAACCGCTCTACAAGACGTTGAGCGATGATCAGAAGAGACGCATGGCATTCGTGTCGTACGCCGTCATGCGCGGCGTGCGAAATGCGATCGAGCAGCAAGGCGGTCCGGAGGACGAGGACGAATAAGGGACGGACGGCTGCTGCCCGCGCGGCAGAAGAAAGTCGCCGTCCCCTTGCGGGGACGGCGGAAGCCACTCACGCAGTACTGGAACGATCACAGCGTTTTCCAGCGAAGTGGACACCGGTTCGCGTGAAGAAAGCGCGTCAAGGTTAAAGAGCTAGTGTTTGCCGTGGTGCTCGGCGTGATGCCGGCTCGCTTCGGTGTGGTGATGCTGGGCATGGCTGGCGTGGCCATGGGCGCTGTGGGCGTGGTGGGCCGCCTTCTCGTGATTGCCCTCTTGGTGGTGCTTGGCGGCTTCGCGATGATGACGCGCCGCCTGCTCGTGATGCTCGGCTGCCTTGTGATGATGCTCAACGCCTGCGTGGTCGCTCATGATGATCTCCCGGTGTGGCGAATGAAGTCTGCCATCTTTAAGCAGGAGCGCTGACATTATGCTGACGGCCGCAAGACAGCTTTGTTGCGGCCGTTCATCTACCTTGCACGACACGGCCATGTTGCGGCGCGCTTCGTCGCCACACCATTCAATGGTCATTCCGTCGGCGGAAAGCGATCGAACGCCGGCAGTTCGTGCGCCGTTTCCATCCAGCGCAGCCGCTCCGCGACCTGGATATGCATGGTGGCAGGCAGGGCGCCGGGATCATCATAGGTACCGCTCTGGATGTCGATGAATCCGGGCAACATGTTGCCGTTGGTGTAGAAAAGCCCGCTGCCGCAATTCGCGCAGAAATGCCGCCGGCCATGCTCCGAGGATCGGTAGATCCTGGGCTCGCCCTTGGTCACCTTGAGGGCGTCCTCGGCGACCATCACCCAGCCGACCATCGGCGCGCCGGCATGCCGCCGGCAATCGGCGCAGTGACACAGCGCGTGGACGACCGGTTCCCCGCGCACCTCGTAACGAATCTCGCCGCAGTGACAGCCTCCGGTGACGTCAGCCATGTTTTCCTCCGACGGATCAGTGGTTTGCCCGGTCGATAGCGTTACAGGCCCGGCGCCTTCAATGGCGCATCTTGCCCTTGCGGCCACCTGTCGCGCGGCCCGGATGGGCACCGATCACGCGGCCGGCCGCCCGGTTCTCACGAAATCGTCATCCCTGCCCTCAACCCTCTCCAAAGCCGCGGGAATAAAGCCCCGGCCGCTCCGATCACCTCCCCGGAAACCCAATCCCTGGGCCCATGGGAGACTTGTCATGAGCGGACACGATCACAATCACCACGATGAGGAAAAAGGCGTCAGCCGACGCAAGGTGCTGGAATGCATGACCTGGGCCGGCACCGGCGTACTCTGGACCGTCACCGGCGGCGTGCCGCATTCGCTCGGCATCGTCGGCTCGGCCGCCGCCGCCGAAGCCACCACCGGCATGACCTTCATGCAGATCAGCGACAGCCATGTCGGCTTCGACAAGCCGGCCAACCCGAACGCCATCGGCACGCTGGAGGAGGCCATCAACAAGGTCAAGGCGATGCAGGTCAAGCCGTCCTTCATGATCCACACCGGCGACATCACCCATCTGTCGAAGGCGTCCGAATTCGATGACGCCGATCGCATCATCTCGCAGGCCAAGCTGGACGTGCATTACGTGCCGGGCGAGCACGATTTCATCGACGAAGAGGTCAAGCTCTACAAGGAGCGCTACGGCAAGGGCACCAAGGGCCCGGGCTACTATTCCTTCGACGCCGGCGGCGTGCATTTCGTCGGTCTCGTCAACGTCGTCGACCTCAAGGGCGGCGGCCTTGGCAATCTCGGCAACGAGCAGTTGGAATGGCTCGAGAACGACCTTAAGGGCCGCTCCAAGTCGACCCCGATCGTGCTATTCGCCCACATCCCGCTGTGGACGGTCTATCCGCAATGGGGCTGGGGCACCGAGGACGGCGCCCGCGCGCTGGAATACGTGAAGGGCTTCGGCTCGGTCACGGTGCTGAACGGCCACATCCACCAGGTGATGCAGAAAGTCGAGGGCAACGTCACCTTCCACACCGCGCGTTCGACGGCCTTCCCGCAGCCGGCGCCGGGTGCCGCCCCCTCGCCCGGCCCGATGAAGGTCGAGGATGCCAAGCTGCGCAGCATGCTCGGCGTCGCCAGCATCAACTTCAAGCAGAACAGCCAGCCGCTGGCGATCATCGACACGCCGCTGCAGGGCTGACGGACAAGGCTGAGGAAAGAGACGATGAGTACGATCAATCGACGCGACTTCGGGATCGCCGTGGTCGCGGCCATGCTGCTGCCCGTCACGGCGGCCCGCGCCGAAGATATCGCGGTCCATATCGACAACTTCTCGTTCGCGCCGAACCCGCTCGACGTGAAGGTCGGCACCACCGTGACCTGGACCAACCGCGACGACATCCCGCACACCGTGGTGTGCGCGGGAAAATTCCGCTCCAAGACCATGGATACCGATGGCACCTTCTCGTTCACCTTCACGGAGCCCGGCGAGTACAAGTATTTCTGCTCGCTGCATCCGCACATGACAGGCAGTATCAAGGTTGGGTAACGTGACCAGCCATACAATCACAGCCATGCCCGGCCGGTGGCCCTCAGCCCCCGGCCGGGCACAAGCCGTCTCTCGACAAGCCGGGCAGGACACGATGGTTGTCAACGCGTCGCAAGACGATCCCGAAAAGGCACGGCGCTTCCGCGAAGCCGCGCTGCCCTACCTTGACGACGCCTACACCCTGGCGCGCTATTTGCTGCGCGATGCCGCCGATGCCGAGGATGCGGTGCAGGAATGCTATCTGCGCGCCTACAAGCATTTCGACAGCTACCGGGGACCCGCGATGAAGCCGTGGCTGTTCGCGATCCTGCGCAATGTCTGCCGCGCCGAATATGCCCGCCGCAAGACCGCCCCGACCGCGGTCGAGGAGCTGCCCGAGGGCGGCGAGCAGACCCCGATGTGGAACGAAGCCCCGGAGACACCGGAAAAGCAGATGCTGCGCCGCTTCGACGGCGACACCGTGCGCAAGCTGGTCGCGGCGCTCGCCGAGCCGTTCCGCGAGACCTTTGTGCTCAGGGAAATCCAGAATCTTTCATACCTCGAGATCGCGGATGTCGCCGCCGTGCCGGTCGGCACCGTGATGTCCCGTCTCGCGCGCGCCCGCGCCATGCTGCGATCAGCCTGGCTCGCGGAACAGGAGCAAGCGAAATGACCTGCGAGGAAGCCGAAGTGCTGATCCACGCGCTGATCGACGGAGAACTCGACGCCGGCCATGCACGCGAAGTGGAAGCCCATATCGAGGGGTGCGCGCATTGCGCCGCCCTGATGAAGGAATATCAGGAGATCCGCCAGGCGATCGCCGAGAGCGACCTGCGCTACAAGGCCCCGCTCGAGCTGCGCCGCAAGATCGAGAAGGCCCTGCCGCAGCCGCAGCCGCAGGCGGCGCCGAGCCGGCGCTCGGTGCTGCGCGGCTTCGCGATGGGCTCCCCGGCGGTATCGGCGATGGCGGCGACGGGC
>NZ_LGHK01000112.1 GCF_001908235.1 Bradyrhizobium sp. NAS96.2 | reverse complement strand
ACCTGCACCGACGCCGGCCGCTGCGCCGGCGCCGCAGCCTGCTGCGGCACCCGCCGCGCAAGCCAATGGCCACGCCCGCGTCTTCTCTTCGCCCCTGGCGCGCCGATTGGCAAAGGAAGCCGGCATCGATCTTTCCCGCATCACCGGCACCGGGCCGCATGGCCGCGTCATCGCGCGCGACGTCGACGATGCCAAGTCCGGCAAGGGCCTGAAGGCGCCGGCGGCCGCGCCCGCCGCGGCGGGGCCGAGCATCGCGCCGTCGATGTCGGACAAGCAGATCCTGGCGCTGTTCGAGCCGGGCTCCTACGAGATCGTGCCGCATGACGGCATGCGCCGCACCATCGCGCAGCGTCTCACCGCCTCGGTGCAGAACGTTCCGCACTTCTATCTCACCATCGACTGCGACATCGGCAAGCTGCTTGCCGCGCGCGAGGAGATCAACGCGGCCGCGCCGAAGGACAAGGAGAAGAAGCCGCTCTACAAGATCTCGGTCAACGACTTCGTCATCAAGGCGATGGCGGTCGCGCTGCAAAAGATTCCGAACTGCAACGTCAGCTGGACCGAGGGCGGCATGCTCAAGCACAAGCATTCCGACGTCGGCGTCGCGGTGGCGATGCCGGGCGGCCTGATCACGCCGATCATCCGCAAGGCCGAGACCAAGACGCTCTCGACCATCTCCAACGAGATGAAGGATTTTGCCGCGCGCGCCCGCGCCCGCAAGCTGAAGCCGGAAGAATACCAGGGCGGCACCACCGCGGTGTCCAACCTCGGCATGTACGGCATCAACCACTTCACCGCCGTGATCAACCCGCCGCACGCCTCGATCCTCGCGGTCGGCACCTCGGAGGAGCGCCCCGTCGTGCGCGGCGGCAAGATCGAGATCGCGCATATGATGAGCGTCACCCTGTCGTGCGATCACCGTGCGATCGACGGCGCGCTCGGCGCCGAGCTGATCGGCGCCTTCAAGCAGCTGATCGAAAATCCCGTGATGATGATGGTGTGACGGGCATCCGCCATGTACGCGATGTTCGGTCCGTACGTTCTGCTCGCCGCCATCGCCGTTGCGCTGCTCGTCGCGGTCAACCGCGATCTGATATCGACGTTCCAGTTCCGGTTGATGATGATCGGCGCCGGTGTGCTGGCGCTGGTGTGGACCATATTTCTCGGTGCGGTATGGCAGGAGTACCGATGAATGGCCGGCTTGGCCCGCACGCGCTGGCCCTGGATCTCGCTGCTGCTGTCAGCCGTGCTGGTGTGCAATCCGGTCGGGTTCGATTTGCTGCACTCTGCGTTCTTCGCCGGCGAACAGCTGGCGCGGAATATCGCCCGGCCGATCGTGCTGACGGCCCTGGCCATCATGGCCGTGGTGATCGGGCTCGAATGGCTGGTCAGGTCATTGATCGCAAGAAGCCGCGCCCGCGGCGTCACCAATTGAGTTGAACGGGAGCCGACATGGCCGACACATCCTTTGACGTCATCATCATCGGCTCCGGCCCCGGCGGCTACGTGACCGCGATCCGCGCCGCGCAGCTCGGCTTCAAGACCGCGATCGTGGAGAAATCCTATCTCGGCGGCATCTGCCTGAACTGGGGCTGCATCCCGACCAAGGCGCTGCTGCGTTCCGCCGAGATCTATCACTACATGCAGCACGCCAAGGATTACGGGTTGTCGGCCGACAATGTCAGCTTCGATCCGAAGGCGGTGGTGCAGCGCTCGCGCGGCGTCTCGAAGCGCCTCAACGACGGCGTCGGCTTCCTGATGAAGAAGAACAAGGTCACGGTGATCTGGGGCGACGCCACGATCGACGCGCCCGGCAAGGTCACGGTGAAGAAGTCCGCGGTCGAAGCGCCGAAGGGCGCGAGCGGCGAGGGCACCTACCAGGCCAAGCACATCATCATTGCGACCGGTGCACGGCCGCGCGTGCTGCCCGGGCTCGAGCCCGACAAGAAGCTGATCTGGACCTATTTCGAGGCGATGGTGCCGGAGCGGATGCCGAAATCACTGCTGGTGGTCGGTTCCGGCGCGATCGGCATCGAGTTCGCCTCGTTCTTCCACACCATGGGCGCCGACGTCACCGTGGTCGAGGTGCTGCCGCAGATCCTCCCGGTCGAGGACGCGGAGATCGCAGGGCTCGCGCGCAAGCGGTTCGAGAAGATGGGCATCAAGATCCTCACCTCGACCAAGGTGACGAAGCTTGAGAAGAAGGCCGACAGCGTGGTTGCGACCATCGACGACGGCAAGGAGAAGCCGCAGGCGGTCGAGTTCGAGCGCGTGATTTCGGCGGTCGGCGTGGTCGGCAATATCGAGAATCTCGGGCTGGAGAAGGTCGGCGTCAAAGCCGATCGCGGCTGCATCGTGATCGACGGCCTCGGCAAGACCAACGTCCCCGGCATTTACGCGATCGGTGACGTCGCGGGACCGCCGATGCTCGCGCACAAGGCCGAGCATGAGGGCGTGATCTGCATCGAGGCGATCAAGGGCCTGCATCCGCATCCGATGGACAAGCTGATGATCCCGGGCTGCACCTACTGCAACCCGCAGGTCGCCTCCGTCGGCCTCACCGAAGCCAAGGCCAAGGAAGGCGGCCGCGAGATCCGCGTCGGCCGTTTCCCGTTCGTCGGCAACGGCAAGGCGATCGCGCTCGGCGAGGACCAGGGCCTCGTCAAGGTGGTGTTCGACAAGAAGACCGGGCAGCTGCTCGGCGCGCACATGATCGGCGCCGAGGTCACCGAACTGATCCAGGGCTATGTCGTGGCGATGAATCTGGAGACCACGGAAGAGGAATTGATGCACACCGTGTTCCCGCATCCGACGCTGTCGGAAATGATGAAGGAAGCGGTGCTCGACGCCTACGGGCGCGTGCTGAATATCTGACTCCCGTCACGTCATCCTGAGGAGCCTGCGTAGCAAGCGTCTCGAAGGATGCACGGCCCGGATCGAGCAGCGGGGCTCGTCGCCCTTCGAGACGCGCTTCGCGCTCCTCAGGGTGACGGGTCTGGCGGAGAAGACATCACGAAGAACAAGAAGGACAGAATCTCGTGAAAGACAACGACAACCTCACCATCGAACGCCCGACCTTCGTAACCCATCTCGAATGCGCGATGGAGGGCGATCATTATGCAGCCGACCAGGTGCACAACCTGTCGAAGGCCGGCAAGCCGCTGCTGGTGCGCTACGACCTCGCCGGGGTGAAGAAGGCGCTCACCAAGGACGCGCTGGCCGAGCGTCCGGCCGACCTGTGGCGCTACCGCGAGCTGCTGCCGGTGCGCAAATGCCAGGACATCGTCAGCCTCGGCGAAGTCACGACGCCGCTGATCCGGTTGCCGAGGCTCGGCGCCAGGCTCGGCGGCGGTGAGATCATCGTCAAGGACGAGGGGCGGCTGCCGACCGGCTCGTTCAAGGCGCGCGGCCTCGTGATGGCGGTGTCGATGGGCAAGGCGCTCGGCATCAAGCACATGGCGATGCCGACCAACGGCAATGCCGGCGCGGCGCTCGCGGCCTACGCGACGTCCTGCGGCATCAAGACCACGATCTTCTGCCCGGCGGATACGCCGGAGGTGAATGTCAGCGAGATCGAACTGCAGGGCGCCACCGTCTACCGCGTCAACGGTTATATCGACGACTGCGGCAAGATCGTCGGCGAGGGCAAGGCAAAAGTCGGCTGGTTCGATACCTCGACCCTGAAGGAGCCGTACCGGATCGAGGGCAAGAAGACGATGGGCCTCGAGCTCGCCGAGCAGCTCGGCTGGGACGTGCCCGACGTGATCTTCTATCCGACCGGCGGCGGCACCGGCCTGATCGGCATGTGGAAGGCGTTCGACGAGCTCGAGAAGATCGGTTTCATCGGCTCGAAGCGTCCGCGCATGGTCGCGGTGCAGGCCTCCGGCTGCGCGCCGATGGTGCGCGCTTACGAGGCCGGCACCGAGCACGCGGCGCGCTGGGAGGACGCCCACACCATCGCTTCCGGCATCCGCGTGCCGCAAGCGATCGGCGACTTCCTCATCCTGCGCGCGGTGCGCGAGAGCAAGGGGTTTGCGATCGCGGTCGATGACGACAAGATCAGCGCCGCGCTCAACGAGGTCGCACGTGCGGAAGGTCTCCTGCTGTGCCCCGAGGGCGCTGCGACCTATGCTGCCTACAAGGAGAGCCTTGCCGACGGCCGCGTCAGCAAGACCGACCGCGTGATGTTGTTCAATTGCGCCAGCGGCTTGAAATACCCGCTGCCGCCGGTGACCCGCGCGCTCGACCGGCACAAGCCGATCGACTTCTCGCAGTTCTGAAGCCTCATCCGAAGGGCCATCTTGTCGAAAGATGGCCCTTCAAAAATGATGCGAAAAGGAAGATTGAGGGAGAGCGTGATGCGGAAGCTGGTTCTGGCCGTGTTGGCGATGTTGGCGTTCGCGGGAACCGCCGCAGCGGAAACCTGGCCCGCGCACCCGATCACCATCGTTGTGCCGTTCGCCGCCGGCGGGCCGTCGGATGCCATGGCGCGCATCCTCGCCGAACGGATGAAGCAGTCGCTCGGTGAGGTGGTCCTGATCGAGAACGTGACCGGAGCGGGCGGTTCGATCGGCGTCGGCCGCGCGGTGCGCGCGGCGCCGGACGGCTACACCGTCTCGTTCGGCCATCTCGGCACCCACGTCGCAAACGGCGCGATCTACAAGCTCGGCTACGACCTCGTCGAGGATCTCGAGCCGGTGGTGCTGCTGCCGAGCAATCCGATGATCATCGTCAGCAAGAACGCCGTGCCGGCGAAATCGCTGAAGGAGCTGCTGGAGTGGCTGAAGTCGCGGCCGGCGCCGCCGACCGCAGGCACCGCCGGCGCCGGCAGCGGCAGCCATATCGCAGGGCTCTATTTCGAAAATGTCTCCGGCATCAAGCTGCAATACGTGCCCTATCGCGGCACCGGGCCGGCGCTGAACGACCTCGTCGCCGGCCAGATCGACATCATCGTCGATCAGACCTCGAACTCGATCAACCAGGTCCGTGCCGGCAACATCCGCGCCTATGCCGTCACCGATTCCAAGCGGGTCGCGAATGCGCCCGAAGTCCCGACGGTCGATGAGGCCGGCCTGCCGGGCTTCCACATGACGCTGTGGTCCGGTCTCTGGGTGCCGAAGGGCACGCCGAAGGAGATCGTGGCCAAGCTCAACACGGCCGCGGTTCAGGCGCTGCGTGATCCCGCCGTGAAGAAGCAGCTCGAAAATCTCGGCTTGCAGATGCCGCCGCAGGACCAGCTGAAGCCGGATGCACTCGGCGCTTGGCAGAAGGCGGAAATCGCGAAGTGGTGGCCGATGATCAAGGCCGCCAATGTGAAGGTGGAGTGAAGACGCAACGTCGTCCCGGCCTAGTCTAGTGCGCAATTACCCACGGGGGCCGGGACCCACTACGCTAAATGTTGGTTGCGGCGCGACGCTGGGGCCACGTTCCCGATCACAATCAAGCGCGGTGGTTATAGGTCCCGGCCCCTGTGCGCAATTGCGCACCAGGCCGGGACGACAGCATCTACTGCGACGGGACTGTTGCGCCCGCCGGTGCCGCGTTGGTCTCCTGCGTCACGACGCGCTCGCCGCTCTTTGCCGCCACTGCCGTGCCGGCGTCCTCGAACCGCGCCTGATAGACCGCGAAATTCTCCATCACGCGCTGCACGTAGTTGCGCGTCTCCGAGATCGGAATCCGCTCCACCCAGTCGACCGGATCGATCTTGGGATCGCGCGGGTCGCCATAGGCCTTGATCCAGTCGCGGACGCGGCCGCGGCCGGCGTTGTAGCCGGCAAACGTCATGATGTGGCAGCCGCGATATTCCGCCAGCAGCGCACTCAATTCGGCCGCGCCCATCTGGGTGTTGTAGACCGGATCGGACACCATCCTGCTCCAGTCGTAGCTGACGCCGAAACGCTTGGCGGTGTCGCGGCCGGCTTCGGGCGTCACCTGCATCAGGCCGACGGCGTTGGCCGCCGACTTGTCGCGCTGATCGAATGCGCTCTCGGTGCGCGCGATCGAGTAGGTCATGCTGCGTCCGATATCGGGCGCGATCGGGGTGTGCTTGGGGATGCCGATGACCGGGAAGGCGTAATGGTCGAAGGCAAAGCCCCGCGCGAGCGCGATCTTGCCGATCTGCAGCATGGCGCGGGCATCGTTGTGGCGGCCGGTGAGCTCGCCGAGCGCTTCGAGCATGCCGACGTCAGTGCTTTCCTCGGCAAGGTCGGCTGCGAAGTAGAGCACGATGTCGGGCTCGCCGATCGCATAGAGCATGTCGGCGGCACGAACGCGTTCGTCGGCCGCCATGCTGCCGGCGCTGGCGGCCGGCGAGGGTGCGTGGAGCTCGACGCCACCGTCGCGGCCGAGCTTGGCCAACGCGAGCTGACCGTAATAGGCGGTCGGATAACGTGCGGCGGCCTGGTAGTCGGCGCGCATCGCCGCGGAGTTGCCGAGCGCCTCGGCAGCGCGGCCGCGCCAATAGGCGGCGCGCGCCAGCACGGTCGGGTTGGTCTGGCCTTCGTCGATGTGGGCGAAATGCGCCGCCGCGGTCTTGGCATCATCGAGATAGCGCAGCGCGATCCAGCCGCACATGAAGTGCATGTCGGAGCGGTAGTAGGGATTGTCCGGCGCCGCCGCTCCCCGGATCACGTCATAGGCCGTCTGGTACTCGCCCTGGTCGAGCAGCTTGCGGGAGAGGATGCGGCGCTCGCGCCACCATTGGTCGGTGTCCTGCTGCGCCATCGTCTCGGGCGCTGCCGCGATCGTCACGCGCGCCGCATCATCGATCCTGTTCTTCGCGAGCAGCCACTGGATGCGGCACAGCGTGTAGCCGAGGTCGCTGCGGGCATCGGCCGGCACGTCGTTGAGCGCGTCCTCTGCCTTGCTGGATTGCCCGCGGACCGCGCCGCAAGCCTTCACGATCGCGAGCTCATCGCTGCCGAGGTGCTGCGCCGCGCGCCTGGCGCCGGCGAGATCCTTGGCGCCGATCCGCTTGTCCATGCGTGCGCGATGGTCGTCGCGCGTCAGCAGATCCTTGAATGCGTCGTAGGCGTCGCTCTCGGTACGGTCGAGTAGCTCTTCCGAACGCCAGGCCTCGCGCACCAGCTGCGTGGCGCCGTCGCGGTCGCCCTCGGTGAGCAGCGTGCGGGCGAGCGCGAACTTGCCCTTGGCGCTGATCGGCTGGTCGAGGGTGAAGCCGTGCACCGTGGCCGGATCGCTGCGCTCCTGCCACATCCGCGCTTCAGCCCGTTTGCGGAGCAGCGTGACGCTCGGCCAATCCGGGTTGGCCGAGACGAATGCCGCATAGCGGCTGAACGGCGCATTCGACTCCGAATGGCGCAGCAGGTACCACTCGACGAGCTTCCGCCCGCCCGGGTCGGTGATCTTGGCCTGGATATCGGTCGCGTCGCTGGTCTTGCCTCTGCGCGCAGCGAGGATCGCGTCCCTGACATTGGCGAGATCGCCCGACAATTGCGGTCCGGTAGGCTTCTCCGGCTCCGGCGCCTTGGTGGTCTCGGTGGATTTGGATGGAACGGATTTGGCTTTCGCGGATTTGTGCTTGTCGGCGCCGTGCCTGGCGTGCCGGCGCTTGCCGGAGCCGCTCTCGCGCGCAGCCTTGGTGCTGGTCTTGGCGCCATGCGCCTTCTTGTCGCCGTGGCCGCTCTTGGCCTGATGCTGGTGATGCGGCTTGGCGGTCGCCTGGACTGGAAGGAGCGCGAGCGCGGCGGCTGTGGCGAAACACGCCAGCGGACGTAGGCACCGGTTCATTCTCTGGTCCCCCCTGAGAAACCACGAGGCACAAACAGAACGCTTCATACGGCGGCACAACCGCCGCAGATTATCACTACCCTCGATTCTCGAGTGTTAATGCTGTCGCAACTCAACAGGGAAACACGGCGAAATCTGGAATGTAACGCGCGGAACCCGCGGGAACCGGGGTTTGCGGGCAATCCCGAAGGAACGGTTCCGGGCCCGGGCCTATCGATCAGGGCTTCGCGGGCGCAACTTTCGGTGTCACCACCTGTCGTGACACAGCTTTTGGGTTTGGCGCCTGCGGCTTCTGTTCCTGGTCGGCGGCCTTTGCCGTCTGCGCGGGGGTGGTCGAGATATTGATGTTGAGCAGCTTCCACTGCCGCGACGAGGACTCGTAGGCGAGATCGAATTTGACCTGCTGTGGACTGGTCGGCACGTAGCCGGAGATGCGCAGGCGCCCCTCGGCGTCGATCTCCGGCGCAGCAGCGAGCTGCGGAGACAGCAGCATCACGCTGAACAGGCTCAAATTGCTTCGCCGCATTTCGGCGAAGACCAGCGCCAGATCGGCGGAGCTGTTACGGGCCTGGAAATCCTGTGACGCGAGGTCACGCAGGACACCGTAGTTGCCGGAGCGGTTGGCATCATTCAGCGTCAGCAGTGTCGCGCGCACCAGCAGCAGCGCCTGATCGAGCGGCACCTGGACCTTGGCCGGCGTGCGCTCAGCGGAAGCCATGTCCGGCGCTGGCTTGATCGGCGCCGCCTGTTGCGTAGGAGCCGGAGCAGGCGGATCTGGCTGGGCGATGGTACCGGTTGGCATCATCGCAGCCACCACCAGCCCCGTGCCAAGCGCGGCGACGCCCGCGACCGGCCAGACCGTACCGAGCCTCACCATCCGACGCGCAGGCCGGCACGTGCACCCACAAGGCTTTGCGCGGTCGAATAGCCGACGCCGCCGGTGAGCTGGAAGTTGTCGTTGAGCCGAACCGCCCCGTTGATGGCAACGCCGTTCTGGCCCTGGAAGTTGCCATAGTTCATCGTGAAGGCAACGCGCTCGGTCGGCAGCACGGTCGGGACGCCGGCCATCGCAAACGCCATCGCGACGCCGGCGGTGGCCTTGGTGGTGCGGCTCGCAATATCATCGAGCCGCGTATTGACGCCGCTCAGCGCCTGTTCGACCTGTCCGCCAAGCGAGGCGACGCTGGCATCGACATAGCTCTTGTTCGCTGCATCGCTTCCGCTGATCGGCGCCGCGACATTCTGGACCCTGTTGCCGCCCATGTTGACGGCGGCGCCACTGGCGACTTGCAGGGCGCTGGTCACGTTGGCCGTGCCGATATTTGACATGGTCGCATTGACGGTCGATGCATTCACCGTCGTGGCTGCGACCGTTGTCGCCTTGACGTTGGTTGCGTTGATGTCGGTTGCATTGACGGTGGTCGCGGCTACCGTGGTTGCGTTCACCGTCGTCGCGTTCAAGGTCGTCGCATTGACGAGCGGTGCCGCGATCAACGTGGTGGCCGTCAGCGTATCGGTCGCGATGTTGCCGTGATTGACGACGCCATTGAAGGTCGCAAGTCCGGCCACGTTGAGAGTGCCACCGATGCTGGCGTTGTTGGTTACGCTGAGTGAGTTGAGCGTGGCGAGCCCGGTCGTGCTCAGGGTGTCGGTGGAGATGTTGCCCGTGTTGCTGATGCCCGACGTGCTCAGCGTGCTGGCCAGCTTCACTCCGCCGTTAAACACCGCGGCACCGTTGAAAGTGGCCGTCGAGCCGGCCGCGAACGTGCTGTTACCGTTGATGTTGCTCGCGCCGCCCAGTGTGGTGGTGCCGTCGACCGTCACATCTTTCACCGCGTGAACGGGATCTATGAGAGCCAGCGGTCCGCCAAAAAACGGATCGAATGGACTAGAGCAGTCGTCGCCCTGGACGACGAGGACGTCTTGCTCGCCTCCATCCACGAAAGAGCAGACCGCATGGATCGCATGGGCGGGACGTGACCCCACCATCACACTGGCCGCACATAGCATTGTCGTGGCGGCTATCGCCGTCATCGTCTTTGATGATTCCCTGTTCGCCATTCTGCGCGCAATATTTTTCTGTCTTATGAATGCCATCGTCCCATTCCGACCAAGCTTGTGCGCTTCATGGTGGAGACGGACTGCAGATGACGCATCAACCGTTCGATTGAAATCGGATCGCATCTACGGATTCGCCTGCCAGGTGTTGCCTGATTGCACCTATCGTCGACACGCTACGGTTGCGGGGCTGTGCTGCACCGAACAATGCAAGGGCTGCTGCGCAAATGGACTCGCAACCGTCTTCGTCGTCGCGCTATAAGCCACTTGAAGGCGCGAATGCCCGCATGCTTGTTTTGAAAGTCATAAGAGCCACGCCGTGACGTCTGAAGCCGCAGTTCTTTCAGAGGTGATCGGCATCATCTACGACGCCTCATTGGATCCCGGCCTCTGGCCGCGTGCTCTTGAGAGGGCCTGCCTGTTCGTTGGCGGTTCCTCGGGAGCCCTGTTCTGGCATGATACCGCCACCGAGCGCACGGCGGTGCTCCATCTGTTCAACGAAGAGGCGCACTACACCAAGCTGTATCTAGAGACGTATTTGTCGCTCAATCCCTGCTTTCCAGCGGCGGCATTCTTCGATGTCGGCGAGGTGTACCGATCCAACGATATGGTCCCGTTCGACGAGATGGTTGAGACCCGCTTCTATGACGAATGGATGAAGCCGCAGAGGATGATCGACGCCCTCGGGGCAAACCTCGAAAAGGGAGCGACCAATTCTTCGATCGTCTCGGTCCGTCTGCATGATCAGGACGGCTTCGCCGATGCCGAAGTACAGCGCAAGTTCGCATTGGTGGTGCCACACTTCCAGCGGGCGGTTTCGATCGCCAGGTTGTTCGACACGGCGAGGGCGTCCAGCGCCGTCCTCACGGAAACGCTCGAGACGATCGACTCCGCTGTGTTCCTTGTCGGCACCGGCGGAAGGATCGTCTTTGCCAACGACGCCGGCCGATCGGTGTTGGCGGAGAAGACGCTGCTCCGCGAGCGCAACGGCGGGCTGGCCGCGACGGACGCGGACGCCGACAGGCGGCTTCGATATCTGTTCGGGGCGGCCGAGGTTGACGACAGTATGCAAGGCGATCGGGCGCAGGCAATCCCGTTGCTGCCGGATCCGCATGGCCGATGGTTTGCGCATGTGCTGCCACTGACGTCGGGCGACCGTCAACGTAGCGCAGCGGTTCATTCCGCGATCGCCGCCGTGTTCGTCCGCAGGAGCTCGCCGGCGTCGCCGCCACCGCTCGAGGCCCTGGCAAAGCTCTACAAGCTCACCGCGAGCGAGGTTCGCCTGCTCGATGCCATGATGAAGGCGAGCGGCGTGTGCGCGCTCGCCGAGTTGCTGGGATTGACGGAGGCGACGGTGAAGACGCATCTTCACAATGTGTTCCGCAAGACCGGCACATCGCGACAGAGTGAGCTGGTAAGGTTGCTCGCCGGATACGAACCGCCGCAGTGATCGGCCGCCGGGATCAGGTTCTGAACGGGGAAGACTCATGAATCGAAGTGCGGCAACAACCATCCTCGATGGCGGTCGCTATTTCGAAGGCCCGCGCTGGCATCAAGGACGGCTCTGGTTCGTCGACTGCATGGCGCGCACGCTGCTCAGCATCAGCCCGTCGGGTGAACGACAGGAGCACGCGGCGGTGACCGACGACACACCCTGCGGTCTCGGCGTGCTGCCTGATGGCGACATCGTCGTGCTGACGATGTTCAAGAAGCAGCTGCTGCGGTTCTCAGGTGGGGCGCTGTCGCTGTATGCTGACCTCTCCAAGGTGGCCACCGGCACGATCGACGACATGATCATCGACGGACTGGGGCGCGCCTATGTCGGCGATCTCGGCTTCGATCTACCGCCGCCGGAGGGGCGCGGCGCCGTCGGCCGGATCATCCTGGTGATGCCCGACGGCAGCGCCCGCGTCGTCGCCGACGGCTTGCGGTTTCCCAACGGCATCGCCGTCTCCTCCGACCACCGCCGGCTCGTCGTCGCGGAAATGGATGGCGCTGGTCTTGCCGATTACGACATCGGCGCGGACGGCTGGTTGAGCCTCCGCGGGCGGTTCGGTCGCGTCAACGATCCCGACGGCATCTGCCTCGATCGCGACGGGGCGGTTTGGGTGGCCTCGTTCACGGAGGACGCCTTTGTCCGGATCGGCCGCAACGGCGCGGAGCTCGAGCGCATTGAACTCCGGGGCCGCCGCGCGCTCGCCTGTGCACTCGGCGGCGCCGACCGCAGGACGTTGTTCTGCCTCAGCGCGGAGACGTCCTACGAGGAGCTACGGAAGGGCAAATCGGTGTCACGGATCGATGTGGTCGAGGTCGCGGCGCCGGGAGACGGCTATCCCTAGCCAGGGCGAGACGGTTTCTTCTTTTTCTTCTCTTTCTTCTTCAGGACCTCGGCCTGGCTCCTGAAGGCGCGCGCAAGGGAGCGCATCTCATCGGCGACAATGGCATCCGCCGTCGCGGATGCGACCCGTTCCGCGGTCTGCGCCTGCTTGCGAATAGCCTTGGCCAGTTTCATTAAGGAGCCAATCGCGCTGCGTCGCCCTGGTTCCAGCACCAGCGACCGCATGTTGCGGTCTTGAGTTTCGTTCTTGTTTCGTTCATATTGGGTATTCCCGGAGAATGCCGCTATGGACGCCGAGCGAGACCGCGAAATCATCAGGCTCTGGAATGAGCTCCGACGGCTGCAGCGCGAGGGACGTCCGACGGCGTTGATCGTCCGCCGGATCGAGAAGGCGCTGGCAGCGAGGGAGCAGGAGGCGGCCTGACAGCTCTCCGCCTCGCTCGAAAACGCCTCTAACGTCCGCCGTCCGGCCCCATCACCAGGTTCGGCAGCCAGGTCGAAATCTCCGGGAAGAAGCACAGCATCAGCACCGCGAACATCATCAGCAGCACGAACGGCAGCGTGCCCCAGATCACCTCGCTCAGCGGGATGTCGGGCGCGACGTTGCGGATGACGAAGATGTTGAGGCCGACCGGCGGATGGATCAGGCCCATCTCCATCACGATGGTCATCACGACGCCGAACCAGATGATGTCGAACTCGGCGGCGCGGAGCGGCGGCAGGATGATTGGCGCGGTCATCAGGATGATCGAAACCGGCGGCAGGAAGAAGCCGAGCACGATCACCATCACGAGGATCGCAAACAGCAGCTCCCAGCGCGGCAGATGCATTGCGACGATCGCCTCCGCCGCCGACTGCGAGATGTGCAGGTAGCTCATGACGTAGGAATACAGCAGCGACATGCCGATGATCAGCATCAGCATGGTGGATTCTCGGATGGTCGATTTCAGGATCGGCGACAGGTCGCTGGGTTTCCACACGCTGTAGATCACGGCGATCAGCCCGAGCGCCAGCAGGCCGCCGAGACCGGCGGTCTCCGACGGCGTGGCGTAGCCGCCATAGAGCGCGATCATCACGCCGGTCAGCAGCAGCACGAACGGGATCACGCGCGGCAGCGCGCTGAAGCGTTCGGCCATGGTGAACTCGTCGCGCTGCAGGATCGCCGCATCCTTGCCGGTCGCGTCATAGGCGGCCTTGGCCATCGCGTATTCCTTGCGGAAGCGGAACACGGCGTAGAAGCCGAACAACGACACCAGCAGCAGTCCGGGGCCGATACCGGCGAGGAACAGCCGTCCGAGCGATTTCTCGGCTGCGACGGCGAACAGGATCATCGTGATTGAGGGCGGCAGCAGGATGCCGAGCGTGCCGCCGGCGGCGATGATGCCCGCCGCAAAGCCGCCCGAATAGCCGCGCTTGCGCATCTCCGGAATGCCGGCCGAACCGATCGCCGAGCAGGTCGCAGGCGAGGAGCCGGCCATCGCCGCGAACAGCGCGCAGGCGAACACGTTGGCGACGCCGAGGCCGCCGGGCACGCGGTGCAACCAGGCGTGCAGCGCCGAGTAGAGGTCCTGGCCGGCGCGCGATTTGCCGATCGCCGCGCCCTTCAGGATGAACAGCGGGATCGACAGCAGCGTGATCGAGGCCATCTCCTCGTAGACGTTCTGCGTCACCGTATCGAGCGAGGCCGCCGGCATATAGATCGCCATGAACACGACGGCGACCGCACCGAGCGCGAATGCGATCGGCATGCCGGAGAACATCGCAAACAGGGTGGCAAGCCCGTAGGAGATGCCAATACCAAACACGGTCATCGACGCGCGCCACCCGTCAGCGGAATGAGGATCTGCAGAAGGAGCTGCACGCAGAGCAGCGTCATGCCGAGCGCCATGAGCCCATAGGGGATGGCGAGCGGCGGCGACCACATCGAGTTGGAGACCTGGCCGTCGACATAGGCCTCGTGCGCCAGGGTCCAGGATTTCCAGGCGAAGAAGGTGCAGAACGCGAAGCTCGCGACATCGACCAGCCACAGCCTGATGCTGTTGGCACGGGCCGAGAGCAGCCCGACGAACGCCTCGATGCTGACATGGCCGCGCTGGCTCTGCACGTAGGCCGAGGTCATGAAGGTGGCGCCGACCAACAGGAACACGGCGGCCTCGTCCTGCCAGTAGTTCGGGCTGTGGAACAGGGCGCGGCCGAGCACGCTATAGCTCAGGATCACGCAGGCCGCGATCAAGGCGAGGGCTGCGAACACCACGATGATGTTGTTGCAGACGGACAGCGCGCGCCCGAGCAGAGCCACAGGCGTATTGCCCGTGGCCACGCTCGAGGTTTCGGCCTGATCCGCGACCGGACCATGCATCATGCGGCGACGTCGCTTGCGAGCTTCAGCAGGTTCGAGGCGGTCGCCGTCTTGGCGCCGTAGTCTTTCCAGGCGGTGTCGCGCGCGATGTCGCGCCACTTGCCGACCACGGCGGCATCGAGCGCGCTGACCTTGGCGCCGGCCTTCTCATAGACCTTGGCCACTTCGGCATCGTCGTCCTGCGCGCCCTTGCGGCCGAACGCCTCGAGTTCGGCGCCGACGGCGAGGATGACGTCCTGCTGGTTCTTCGACAGCTTGTCGAAGATCGCCTTCGACATCATCAGCGGCTCCAGCATGAACCAGTAGGAGGCGCCGGCGCCCGAGGTCAGCGACTTCGCGACCTCTTCGAGGCGGAACGAGATCAGGCTGGTGGAGGAGGTGATGCCGGCGTCGCAGGCACCGGTCTGCATCGCTGCGTAGATCTCGTTCGACGGCACCGACAGCACGGCGGCGCCGGCGGTCTGCAGCACCATGTCCATCTCGCGCGAGCCGCCGCGCACCTTGAGGCCCTTGGCGTCCTCGGGCGCCACGATCGCCTTGGAGCGGCTGGCGACGCCGCCGGCCTGCCAGACCCAGGAGATCAGCAGGATGCCCTTGTCGGCGAGGAAGTCGGTCAGCGCCTTGCCGACCGGCTCCTTCTTCCAGCGCAGGCCCTGGTCGTAGGTCGTGACGAGGCCCGGCATCAGGCCGATATTGGTCTCCGGCAATTCACCGCCGGCATAGGGCATCGGATAGAGGCTGAGGTCGAGCGCGCCCTTGCGCATCGCCGAGAACTGGGCGTTGGTCTTGATCAGCGACGAGTTCGGATAGACCTCGGCGGTGAGATCGCCGCCCGAGCGCTTGGCGACCTCAGCCGCGAACATCCGGCACAGCCGGTCACGGAAGTCGCCCTTGTCGATGGTGCCGCCGGGGAATTGGTGCGAAATCTTCAGCGTGGTCGCGGCATGCGCGGTCCCGATGCCAAACCGCAGGATCGCGGGTGCGGCGAGGGCGGAAGCGAGGACGTGGCGGCGTGTGAGCATTGTTCTCCCCTGAGAGCTTCTTGAGTGGCTGTTAGGCCGGCGCGGAGCTTTAGCTTAGCCGGACTTCGCGTGAATATTCTCTAGTCTGATAGTTCGAGGCGCCCTGATAGTGCGAGCCGCTCTGCGGCCGCAAGTGCCGGTGTTGAAGTCCTGATGTTCAAGTCCTGGCCGTTGTTGCGGCGCACACTGCGCGCCAGCCACGCAACCCTCGCGGGTGCGCGCCGCGGCGGCTCAAGAATTTGTTATTGGAGGTAACAACGGGCGGCGCAAGTGCGTCGAGTAGAGAGCGGCAAGTCGTCGCGCTCACATTCGACCACACAAGGGATCATCATCATGACCACCAAGACCCGCCTCGGCCTTTCCGCCGCGCTGCTCTCGTTCAGCCTCGCGCTCGCGCCCGCCGCCTTCGCTCAGGACAAGATGGGCCACGACGATGCGATGAAGAAGGACACGATGTCCAAGGATGCAATGTCCAAGGATGCCATGAAAAAGGACGATGGCATGAAGAAGGACGATGCCATGAAGAAGGACGGCGGCGCGATGATGAAGAAAGACGACGGCATGAAGAAGAACTGACCGCCGCCGTCGCTCATCCTTCGCAGGCCCGCAATCGTGGCGGGCCTGCCTGGTTGCGCGTTAGCGCTTCTTCTTGCCGCGCTCCTTGCGCGCCGCATAGCGCGCGTCGCGCTTGGCCTTCTGCTCGGCGAGCAGCGCCTCCTCGCGGGCGGCCTCTTCTTCCTTCTCGCGCGCGATGCGTGCAGCCTCGGCTGCAGCAGCTTCTTGCGCAATTCGCTTCTGTTCGGCCTTCTCGGCCTCACGGGCTTCCTTGGCCTTGGTGCGGCGTTCGGCGATCGCCGCGCGCTCGTCGGCACGTGCCTTCACAGCGGGATCGTCAGCTCCCGGCTGGGCGCGAAACTTGTTGAGGAGGTTTTGCCGCGCCTGCAGGGCCGCCTTTTGACGGTCGGCAAAACCCGGTTCCTTGAAGCCACTCATAGAGGAAGCCTTGCTGCTTTCTGTTCGGGTGATGGATGGGGTTGGGTTCGGCGCTTCAATAAGTGAACGGCGCAGAAATTGCCAGTGGCGAACGGAGGGCTGTGGAGCAAGGGAGATATGAGCGGACAGCAAATGGCCGATGGCAGAGGTTACGGCCGCCTGGCCGCCGGCGTGGTGAGTGGTTGGTCACCGAATCTGCCCGCGGACGGAGCCGAAGTCCTAGCCGCGCTGAAATTGCTCCCGCCGTCCGTTGCCCAAGGCCTTGGTAACCGAGCCCTTGGTACCCAAACCCTTGGTACCCAAGACCTTGGCGACCGTCGCGGCAGTCATCGCGTCCCGGTCCGAGGCACGCTGGGCTTCCAGCCGGTCGCGCGCTTTTTCTGCGATCAGAAGGCTGATCAGCCGCAGCCTGCTGGCCTCGTCGACAGCTTCCGAAAGCAGCTGCCTGTAACGCTGATAGTCGTAGCTCGCTTCCTGTTCGCTCACGGCACGCCCCGCACACGCGCTCCACTTCAACGAGCAGTTTTTCGCTAGTCGCGCGCGCTCGCAATGGAATTGCAGGGCCGACGGCTGCCGGCACGCATTTCGTTGCGCGACTGTTGCAGATTTGATCGCACGCAACCGTGCAAACGGTCATGATGCGGGCAATAGCAATTGGGAACTCAAGCGGGCATGAGCGAATCCGAAGACGGAGGCAACCGCCGCGGCGCGCTGATCGGATTGCTGGTCGCGGTGGTCATGCTCGCGGTCGGTCTTTGGCTTGCGCACAGCCTGACCGCGGCGAGCAAGTTGCAGGACTGCGTGATGTCGGGCCGCTCCAACTGTAATGTGATCGAGCCGGCCCGCTGACTGCCTTGCGGCAGTGCAATATCGCTCCCACATCGAACCCAAAGACTCGGGCTGAACTGTTTGGTCCCGGTTGTGATTCCGGTCACACGCGGACAAGCGGGCTGCCTCATTTCGTCCCAGAGATCGGCGGGAACCAAGGCCATGATATCCAAGCTGTGGTCCGGAAAGGGCGCGGCGCTGGCTGCTGCAGGCGCGGCGGGTGCCGTTTTGGTGGCGTATGCGTCCCTCACCCTGGCGTCGCCCGAACAGGTGTCGAGCGCGGGGTTGGGCCCCGGATGGCAGTGCAGCAGGGTGGCTTTCGTGCTGACCACCTGCACCCGGGCGGACGAGGCCGAGCGCGAGGCCAAGGTCGACGGCGAGGTCAAGGCGATCCCGGTGCGGGCCAAGGACGATTGTCCGCCGGAGCCCTAGTTTTCGTTGTCTGACGCGCCGCCGTCACACGAACCGGTGCCCATTTCGCTCGGAGGGCCCTGGACGGCCGGGGCCGGGGTGTCACTGCGGCCGTATTTCAAATCATTTCTTGGTGGCGCCACGCGGCTTGATGGAGAGGCCGAGGCGCATCGCCATCTTCTTGATTCGCTCCGGCGAACGGCCGGTCGCCTTCACGACCTCCTCCAGCGTCTTGGAGGAGCGCGCCAATTCCATCAGTCGTCGGTCCTCCTTGAACGACCACCGCGGCTTTCGGGCCATCTTGTTGGTATCCTTGTGCATTGCTGGGCAACAAAGCCGCCAGGCGGGGTCGCCTGGCGGCCTTGCCGGTGTGGGCCCGGACCTTGGGGAAATGTCCGGTGGATAAGCAATACTGCTTCCGAATAAGGTCGCAATTGAAACCGGATTTTAACCTAACCCATCAAGGTTACTTGGATAGAGCGTGGCAGGAGGCCTTATGCGCAAGGTCGCCATTTTGAGTGCCGCAGCATTTTTACTGTCCGGTTGCTGGAACGACCCGGAGGTCACGGGATCGACCAACAGCTGCGCGGCCAATCTTTATAGTCAGTACAATCCCAAGGTCATGGATCAGTGCGTCAATGCCTGCATCAAGTGTGACCATGGCAACGTCACGACCTGTACGACCTCCTGTACGCTGAGGGGCGCGCGGTAACCGAACCGGGCAGGCGCCGCCGCGAACGGAGCCTCGAGCGGTCACCGCAACGGGCCGCCTTGCGCAGCGCGAGGAAGGCCTTTATCGCGTCTCAGCAGCGGCGCCATTGCCGCGCCGGAAACTGAGAGCGTGGAACAGAGCGCGGTGAGCGGGCCTTCCTATGTCGCGGTCGATTGGGGCACCAGCAGCTTTCGGCTCTGGCTGATGAATGCCGGTGGCCAGGTGTTCGGCGAACGTCGCAGCGACGAGGGCATGACGGCGGCCGCCAGGACCGGCTTTGCCTCCGTGCTGCAATCGCATCTCGACGCGCTGGGTGCGTCGGCCGATCTGCCAGTGGTCATTTGCGGCATGGCGGGTGCGCGGCAGGGCTGGGTCGAGGCCGGTTACATCGACACGCCGGCGCATCTCTCCGACGTCCTCAAGGGCGCTGCTATGGTCAGCGGGCAGGCGCGTGACATTCGCATCCTGCCGGGGATTGCACAGCGCAATGCCGCGGCTCCCGACGTGATGCGTGGCGAGGAAACCCAGTTGCTCGGCGCGCTCGGCCTCGACGTGTCGGGCGAGGCGCTCGTTTGCCTGCCGGGGACGCATTCCAAATGGGTGCACCTGCGCTGCGGCACAGTCGAACGCTTTGCGACCTTCATGACCGGCGAATTGTTCAGCGCGGTCGCGCGCGACACCATCCTGTCACACGCCATCGCGGGCGCGGATGAGGCTGTGGATGCCGATGCGTTTTGCTCGGCCGTCATGGAGGCGTTCGCTGCGCCAGCGTTATCGGCCAACCTGCTGTTTCGGGTGCGGTCGCGGCAATTGCTGTTCGGCGGCAGCGCGCAGGCCGCGCGCGAGACGATCTCGGGGACGTTGATCGGCGCCGAACTGGCGGCCGGCCTTGCGGAGCGGGAGCAGGCAACGCCGGTGACGCTGATCGCGTCGGGCCGGTTGCAACGGCTCTATCAGATCGCGCTGCAACGCCTTTCGATTCCGCTCAACGTCATGGATGCGGAGGAGGCGGTTCGCCGTGGCCTCGCCGGCGCAGCGGTGGCGATCTGGGAGAATTGAGGGATCAACGCATGAGCATTCCATTTCCGCCGATGAAGCGTCCGCTGGTCGCGATCCTGCGCGGCGTCAGGCCGGACGAAACCTCCGCCATCGTCAGCACCCTGATCGAGGCGGGCATGACCGCGATCGAGATTCCGCTGAACTCGCCCGAGCCGTTCCGTTCGATCGAGATCGCGGTGAAGCGGGCGCCTGCCGATGTCCTGATCGGCGCCGGCACGGTGCTATCAGCCGCTGACGTCGATCGTCTCCACGACGCCGGCGGGCGCCTCATGGTATCGCCGAACGTCGATGTCGACGTGCTGGCGCGCGCGCGGGATCACGCGATGGTCACGATGCCCGGCGTGTTCTCGCCGACGGAAGCGCTGCTTGCCGCGCGTGCCGGTGCCTCGAGCCTGAAATTCTTTCCGGCGAGCGTGCTCGGTGCCTCCGGCATCTCGGCGATCCGCGCCGTGCTGCCGGCGGATGCGATGATCGCCGCCGTCGGCGGCGTCTCGGACCAGAATTTCGCGGAATATGTGAATGCCGGCATTCGCGCCTTCGGCCTCGGCAGCAGCCTCTACAAGCCGGGCATGACGGCGGCGGATGTTGCGATCAGGGCAAAACTGACGATCCAGGCGTATGACCACGCCGTGCAGGGCGCGAGTTGAGCCCTGTCCATAACTTCTGATCGCGGACTAATCGTCGCGCCTGCCGCCGTCGATCACCCTGAACAGCGGCGCCGCCTCGCGAGGGTTCTCGAGCAGCTCGTCGACCATGGCGATCGCGGCCGCGACGTACTTCCCGGTCGCCGCGTCCAGTGGCCGCTCGGCTTCGTCTGACAGCGCGAGCTTGGCGCCCTCGAGCAGCTTGCGGGTGCGGACGGCGGATTCGTCGCCGGCGGTGAGGGCGGCGCGGGCGATCGATCGCAGCACGAACAGCTCGCCCTCCAGCCGCAGCAGGCGGTCGTTCAGCTTGCTCAGCACGGTATTCAGGTTCCGCATGACGTCCTCTCCGGGCGTTGGACCCGTCTTCCATACACGGTCATTCCTGACGAAATTCTTGTGCTGACCACAGACCATTTGGTTCGTCTAACGGGATCCCTGTCGCCTCATGTCCTGGGCGGCCCGGGCAGGCGCTGTCCGCTGGTGGATCATGGCGGATAGCCCTAGTAGAGTGACCGCGATCCGCCGCCCCGGCCGGGCGCCAGGGGTGCGCCCATTTCATTCAATCAAGACGAAGGAACGCATATGAGGATTGCCGTCGAAACCATCGTTGCCGCGCCGATCGCGGATGTCTGGCGCGCCTACACCACACCCGACGACATCAAGCAATGGAATGCGGCTTCCGACGATTGGCACACCACAGCTGCGACCGTGGACCTGCGCGCCGGAGGCGCCTTCTCGTCGCGGATGGAAGCCAAGGACGGCAGCATGGGGTTCGATTTCTCCGGCACCTACACCAGGGTCGAGGCGCCGCAGCTGCTCGAATATTCGTTCGGTGATCGCACCGCGCAGGTTGCATTCACGCCGGAGGCCGGCGGCATCAAGGTACAGGTTTCTTTCGACAGCGAGGATACCCATTCGGTCGAGCAGCAGCGCGGCGGCTGGCAGGCGATCCTGGACAATTTCAAGCGCTATGTTGAGGCAAAGCGGCGGTCCTGATCCAGCCACTGGAGTAGCCGTCTCGGCGCGATCGCGATGGTGGTCAGGAGCAAATGCGATGCGCTTTGTTTTGCGCACCACGGCGTCACCCTCACGCACGGCAACCCGCAACCGTTCGCGCACCCGCGGATGCGACGCCGCCGGGGCGCTTCGCCGTTCCTGGCTGGAGTGACGAGTCGACCCGCCAATGGCTCGACCGCGCGTCGGAGAATGTCGGCCGCGGCGGATAATCCGATAGCTCGCGGCGCAATTCAATCGTCGCCGTCGTCTTCAGTTCCGCGCGAGCGCGATGCCGAGCGGCCGCCATATCGCCGCGGGGCGGCGGTGGCCTTTCTCGTGCTCGCGCCTTCGCTCTCGCGCAGTTCCTTCCGTACGCGGCGCGCGGTGCGCATCGCGCGCTTGATGTTTGCATCGTGTGAATCCTCGTCGAAGAACAGGACGATCTCGCAGCTTGGACATTGGCGCGAGTAACCGTTCTGCAGCCGCCTGGCGCGATCGCGAAAGACGTTCTTGCAGCGTGTGCAACGGATCTGGACGGAATCTTCCATGACGGCCCTGAAGTATCGGCGAACGGCGCGCGCGCTCACCATACCTTTGCGGAGGCAATTCCGGATCAAGAAATCACGAGGTGAAGCGCGCCGCAAACCATCGTGGCAGCCCGCAACGTTGCGAACCGGATGCGTCGGGCAGCGCAAGCGCTGCTGGAACTTTGTTCACGCACGGAGAACTACGGAAGCATTCGTGCGCTGAATGATAAAGAACAAGACGCGACTTCGGAGCAGACCGTGAGCATCAAAAAGAAAAGGCCTCAGCGCGTGGGCCACGCCGAGGCCAAGTTGACACTTTGGTCGTGAGGCACCGTCACCAGCGCCTCGATGATTAGCCTACCTTCGTTTCTCTGCAGCTAAATAGCCCAAATGGGCCATGATGCCTGGCACAGAACGTGCAGACTTGGAGCCGTCAGGATTTTGCATCACCTTCCTGGGGCTAGGAGCAGCGCCGTCCGCCTATATTTCAAGCGGACGGCGCTGTGCATTTTGGCACGCGGCTCAAGCCACGATCAGTGATCCAGCGGCCGAATCTCCAGGCTCTCGATTTTCACCGGCGGAATTGCGGGATCCTTGTCATCGAGCGGATGCAACGCGATCGTAGCATTCGTGCCGCCGGCGAGAACATTGTCGCCAGCGCCGCTGGCGTGCGCGTAACTGCCGGCGAGATCGTCGAGCCACGGCACCGGCGCCATCACCTTCCAGGTCAGCGCGACGTCCTGATCGCCGATGAAAACACCAAGGTTGGGAATGGCTGCGACGTAGCGGCGGTCCGGCGCGCTCTCGACGTGCAGCACGCAGTCGAGATTGGTCACCGGGCCCAGGATGAAACCGGTATCGGGACCGCCGCGGCACGCGAGCGTTCCGGCCTGCACCTGTTGTGCCTCGGCGGTTGCGATGGGCGCGGCGAGAGCTGTCACGCCGCACATCGCACGCAGCACCCGGTGAACCGTCGTACGCATGGTGCTGTACAACGCCAATCGATGTGCATCGCTCCACGATCTCGGCCGCGGCCTTTGCTTGTGGTTAAGAGAGTTTTAGAGCCGGGGTCTTGTTGACGCCGACGCGGCGGGCCTTTGCGGCCAATCCGGCTGAGCTAGCGAACACATCCGCCAGGTAAGGCGCAGCCGATCAACACGCCGCAAAAATGCGCCGGCCGCGACCGCGTTGCTCTGTCGGAAAAACTACGCCGCCGGGCTCGAAATGGATTGTCCCGGCGGCGCCCTGTTTCAATCTGGGCCCGCAATCCCAGTCATGGTCTGTCTGCAAGACCGGCGCCAAGGTTCGAATGCCCCGGAGTCTTACGGGGATTAGCGTCTGGCGACCGTCTGGTGCTGGCCGCTGACCTTTTTGTGCCCGGGCGGAGGTCCGATGGTGGCCCAGACCACCGCGGCAATCACCATCGCCGTGAGGATGGCGCCGGCCAAGGGCTGATCGTTGTCCATGCTCCGCGCCCGTTCAAATATGGTGCTCGAGCTTCCGCATCTCCTGCAGGCGAGCCAGGCAAAAATCCCGATACAATTCGTTGATGAAATCCCACATGACCGAATCCCCTTTCGTCCAATAATGGGACGCTACGCCTGGTTTGTTTCCGGCCGGCTTCGTGGCTTCCGGAAAATGGCTTCGTAGGGAGGCGGTGCGGGCAGGACCCGAACGTATGAGCTCCTTGCCCCAGCCGCGGCCAAGTGCCTCCCGGCACGCGGTCCCACGCTGTGCGCGGGATGCTACCCTCAAACGCTGGCCGGCTCTCGCAACGGTGCGCCTGTGGTTATCTCGCTCGCCGTGCGATGCCGGTAACTCATCAGGATGACCGCGATCACGGTCGCGCACATGAACGGGCCGACCGGCCACAACACCAGCGGGAATACATATCCCAGCACGAATACGATGCCGACACCGATCCGAAAGACACGACGATTGGCGCGCGGCGCGATCCGCTCGTCCGTGCTCGCATTCATGAGAAAGACCAGCGCGATCGCCAGGATCGGCATATCGTAGATGGCGAAATAAGGAGAGACGAGTGGCGTTGCCGCAAGCAGACTCGCGGCCTGCACCGAAAAGCTGATGTGGCGGCGCCACATGATCAGCACCCAAATCGCGCAAGCCGACGCGATTGCGACGTGCAACGACATCGCCGATCCGTAGTCCAGGCCGGCAAACCGAAACAGGCCATAGTTGCTTTGCAATTTATACCACGGGAGCGCGCCGCTGAGGTGAAACTGCGTCGCCGCGTAAGTTGCCGCCTCACGAAATCCCTTGAAAGTATCCCAGCCGAAGATGACCCCCGTGAGCAGGATGAGGGTGGGCGCCACGAGGCTGGCCGTGACAACGACACGCCAGCGCCTGGTTGCGATCAGCACGAAAGGAAGCAGAACGCCGTATTGAGGCTTGAAGATGAGCAGCGCGAGCAGGAAGCCGCTCAGCAGCGGGCGCCTGTCCAACGTCAACAGGATGCCCCCGAGCAGCGATGCCGCGAGCAGCGCACTTTGGCCGGCAATGAAATCAAAGAAGACAGGTGGCGCGGCGAGCGCAAGCAGCATTGCGGCGGAACGTGGCCGGATCGCATGAACGACGAGCAGCCAGCATAGCAGCTTTGCCGCGCTCCAAACCCAGAACGCGATCCAAAACGGCAGCAGCGCCAGCGGTGCCAGAACCAGGAAGAATACCGGCGGATAGAAAAACGGAACCGGCATCCGATCGTAAGGGTACGTGGCATGAGTGATCGGCTGCATCTGGATGAGCAACAGATGCAGTTGCTGCCAGTCGTAGGCGGTCGCCGCGTGGCCCTCGAGCGCCATCGTGCCCGCGCCCCAGAAACACGAAAAGTCGATCCCGGGATGGCTGCCACCACTGACAAATATCAGCACTGCTGCAAGGATCGTGAGGCTCAACAGAACGGCGCAGGCGACTGCCTGCGCTGGGTCGTCTCCGGCAGAGACATCCCAGTTCAGCATCTTTTTCGACGAACCGGTCATGATCAAGGCTGCTTCTGAAAAATAGAACTGTTCGCGCGACTTGAAGATATCGATGTCGCCGTCCGGCAATGTTCAAAAATATTCAAACGCCACGCTAAGGTTTATCCCGGCAATCTGCGATGCAGCAACGATGTTTTGTTCTTAACCTAACCGGCCGCGTCTAGGAAGACATTGACCGTTGGAAGAGCAAATACGGGGTAGAGGAAGATCCCGGAGCGTGATTGCCGCTTCGTATCCTTCAACCCCCAATCCACACGAGTATCGACCCAGCCTACCTTGCCACAGCCGGTGCAGCTCAGGTGCGCGGATATATAGCGTACCAAGTCGGGCAGGTCGGCGAGCTCGAGCCGAGCATGATGACAGTCGACGCAGCAAACCAGCGTCGCGATCGACGGAACTGGCGAAACTGCTCACATGCCGGATTGTGGGGTCTCGGATGGCGGTTTGCAAAGGCGAAGGAGCTCCGCTTTGAGTTGGTCGGACTTCGCTTGCATGCACGCCTGACCGATTGGGAACATGTCAACGGCGTTACTGCCATTTTCACCTGCCGCGTTCCCTGCTCGTAAATGAACGCGGATCTTCCAACGTAGCCGCCGAATCCGTTTTTCGCGTTCACGTTGCCCATTGCAAGCCAATCTTCGAGATCCAGGCTCGGCGCAATTCTCCGATGAAATTGTTTTAGGACCTCCCACAAAGAAGGTTGTTTGCGTTGAAATGCCCCATAAAGAAAGGGCGTAGCGTACTGCAACTTAGGCGGGCGGGGAAGCGAGGCCGGGTGGCCCGGCGCCCCGTGATTTTTCGGAGCCAGCTGGCGTCGCCCTTGACAGTTATCCCTCGATAATGAGGCGACCCAGGAACGCATTGCAGGCCCGTTCGGCTTCAGCGAACGTGCTGAAGGGCGATCCGGACACTAGAGCCGCCGGCATATTCAAAAAGTCGGGGCGATACGACGCAACAAAGCCCGGCTCTCCATGCAGCCCAGGTCCACTTCGGCTCTCGTTGCAGATGACGAATGAATAGTCGTCGCTGCTTGCAATCCATATCTCCAGATCGCCATTCTCGACGCGGCTGAAGTGCAGGGCCATTTCACCCTCCACATCACATCGGTAGTCATGACCACCACCTACCTAGATCAGCGAGAGTCGCGCTCCACCGCTAGGTTCGTCGTGGTTCATCTTAGCGGGCTGCCGGCTCGCTGCTAATAGCAAGCATATGCATTCTGGCTGGCTGTTGCGACGCAGTAGCCATAACTCGCTCGGAACGGGTAGCCGTAGCCATAGGGGTAACCGTAGTCGTAACCGTATCCGTACACGGGGTAGCCGTATCCGTAAGGGTAAGCGTACGCGCCGGCCAAGCCGAGCCCTATCCCAAGTCCAAGAGCGGCGGCTCCAAATCCGCCTCCGCGCCAACCGCCACCACGCCAGCCGCCACCACCAAATCCGCCGTGGAAGCCGCCGCCATGAAAGCCACCGCCACCGAAGCCGCCACGCGCAGAAGCAGTGGTCGGCGCAAACGCCACGGTCATAACCGCGATGAATATGATTAGGATTTTCCCAGGCATCGGACTCTCCCAGCTTTAGAAAGTCGCCCGATCTGGAAAACGCCTCACGTCCGTTTTGGTTGCTGACTACCGCCTCCGATCTCGACCAACCGCGTGACGGGGCCAACGAAATTTCGCGATATCCCAACTAGTGGATCGTCGCTAATAGGTCAGCGTCAGCAGCCGCTGCACGATCGCGCCGAGACACACTAGCACTACCAGCAGCTTCAGGAGCTGTGCCAGGCGACCGTCCGGCGCGAACCTATCTATCACCCAAAAGCAGATCGCCCCCACAACCACGATGATCAGAATGCCGATTAAGAGTGGAATGATCGCCATTGTGCAGGTCCCTTTCGCGCTATTTCGATCGGCTCATTTCCGGTTGCGGTCGCGTCGCACCTTCTGAAATTCCTCGGGCCCCTTTACGAGTTGGCGCTTGCGGCTGGCCAGCTCATCTGAGTTGGCTGCCTTGTCGGCCATTTTGTCGATTGCTTCGCTGGCCATGTCGCGAGCGTGTTGGCGTTGGCTTTCAGTTTTGGGGCGTACTTTGGTTGATAGGGTCAACGCGAGGAGTCGACGGATGGCCTCGGGCCGTGATGGCTTGTCCTCCTGCTTCGCGATCCAGCCATCAATGGCGGCCAATTCGGCCGGCGGCAAGCGAAGCCCAATCTGCGGAGCTCCTTTGCCTTCGCTGCCCTCATAAAGCACGGGCCTGCCACGCTTCTTTTTACTGCTACCAGTTATTGTTGACTTCGCCATAAATAACTGATACCAGAATATGCAAGCCGGAGCAAGGCGCCGTTCTGGGCTGACTAGGGTCGCTAGCTGGGACATGCGCCGATCAATCGTCCCAAGAAAAGACGCCGCCGGTTTCAAAAATACGCGCCCGGCGGCGTTTCCTTCCTGAACCGGGACACTGAAATCCCCGGCGGTGAGAGAACTGCATGGTTTTATGCCGCGCGCCGCTTTTGGGGTGCATCTTCCCGACAGAACAAACACGGAAGCACCGTGTGCGATCGGTGTACTATCGACTCAGCTGGATTAGACGGGAAAGCCTGAAATTAAAGGGGTTTCGTCAACACGCGATGAGACGTTGAAAATACTGGCGATCCCGGCAGGATTCGAACCTGCAACCCGCGGAGTAGAAACAAGCGGGGCGCAGCCGGGATCGCTGCGTATCCTCAAGGCCTTAGCGGCTTGGCTCGGCCGGGTTCGGTGATTTTTCCGGGGATGGGCGGCCCTCAAACGACCGTGACGGCGGCTGCCCAGATACTTTCATAAGCTTCGATTTTGAGCGCTGCGGTATCGTCGGCCCGAATGATCTCAGCCGGGGATCGCTTCGCCAAGTCCTTCAGTGATTGCGTCACTGTCCAGGCACTCGAGCCATCGACCAGAATCACCCGATCATGGAGCATCTTGGGCTGAGCAAGGCGCAGCTCGAGCGGGCGCTGCGGGTATTGTTGCTTCCAACGAGCGGCAGCCGGCTGCAAATCCGGCTTTACCCGATCGCTTGCGGTGAGTAGGCGCAGACGCGCGGATTCCGGCACCGATCCCGCATAATCGGTGAGGATCGTGGCGTCCATATAGGGATCGACCAGAAACACATCGGACCGGGCTGTCCCCAACACTTTCGCTAGCGCAGCGTAGGCATCGAACGCATTCCCGACCGGGATAAATGTGCCCTGCACTCCGGGCGGCGCATGGAGTTCCGCGATCCCCAGAGCTTTGTGCACGAGCATCATCATCCGCTCGAAGGCAAGTGCCCGCTCGGAGTGCACTTCGGTTGTGGTCAACCGGTTCAAGGCGTTCCCGAACTCGGCGGTGACCGAAAGATCTACCTCACGGATCAGCGCGTTCGCCTGGCCGCACCACTTGTAGAAATCAGGACCATAGACAGGCGCCTCCGGCGCCTGCTCGATGATACGGCCCAAGCCACGGTAAATCTGCTCCGCAGTGATCGTGGGACCAAGCCCAGGCGTCGTAAGGGGCACTTTCAACCTCCAGCAATGGCGAACAAATCCAGCAGCGTTCCGGCGACAAGCGCGCGGCCGGAGACGGTCTCGGCTGGCCGCAGCGGGGGCACCGGTGAGTTAAATCGGTCCCGGACGTGCGGAGCAAGGGGCAGGGGTGCTGTCGCTCATGGGCGGGGCTCCTGGCGGGTTTCGGCGGGCTCCGGTTTCCGAGGCGGCAGGGCGATAAAGGCCGGCGGCGGGTAGTGGGTCAGTTTGAATAAGGCGCCCTTGGCGGCTAGAGAACGGAGCGCCGATAGGCCATATTGCAAGTTATGGAAACGTGGGTGCTAATTTTGATGGTGATCGGCGCTGAGAATCCCCAGCCGCTGGCTATAACCACCATTCCCGGCTACCGGTCAAAGGCGGAATGCACGATTGCCGCCGGAGCGCTTTTTGAGAAGCCAACATTCCAAAAGACGATGACTTGGTATTGCATACCGGGACCGAAGAAATGACCCCGCCGCAATCCTGATCGCGAATTCTGATTCGCAAGTTGCGCCGGCGATAACTATCTGCCGGACATGGCAAAGCGGTTCGAGTTTGCGCGGCCGGTGACCGCAAAGGCGGTGCCGGCCGGGCCGCAATGGATTCATGAAATCAAATTCGATGGGTTCCGAATGCGTGTCGTCCGCGAGGCCGATCGAGTGCGGCTGTTCACCATGAACGGCGCGGACTGGACCGACCGCTATCCCCGGATCGTCGAGGCCGCGCGCCGGCCGAAAGCGAGCCGGTTCGTGCTCGACGGGGAGGCCGTCGTCCTGGACGCGCGCAGCTATAGCGATTTCGACGCCCTGGTCTCGCGCAAGCATGACGACGAGGTCGAGCTCTACGCCTTCGACGTCCTCGAGCTCGAGGGCGAGGATCTGCGGCGGCTGCCGCTATCGATGCGCAAGGCCAACCTGCAGCGGCTGCTGGCGCGGCGCGTCGACGGCATCCAACTTGCGCCGTTTGAGGCCGGCGAGATCGGGGCGGATCTGTTCCGCCATGCGTGCCTCGCCGGTCTCGAGGGCATCGTCAGCAAGCAGCTCGATCGGTCCTATAAGCCGGGCCGCTGCGATCACTGGATCAAATCGAAAAACCCGGATCATCCGGCCTTCCGCCGTGTCGCCGATCACTTCTAGAGCGTGTGCTCATAGTCCAGGGATTTGTCAGCTTTCCGGCTGTTAGCGGACCGAGACCCGGCAAGGCGGGGATGCCCGCTTTTGACCCCAAAGCGGACATCGCGCCGCTTGCGATTTAGGACCCGTCCTTGGCTGATGCGATTGCGGCCCGCACAGCATCGCCTAAATCCAAAGTCAGGAGCGTCTCTGCTTTGGACGGGTCTTGGGCCTGCACAACAAACGACACCTTGGGCAAGACGATTGTCATCACGCGCACGATGGCGGTCAGTTCTATCTCCTGTTCCTCATTGTGAGGATCAGTCCACATCGAAGCCCGCTTCTTCATTCTCTCCCAGATACCGGGTGTGTGGCTCTCCAAGGCCGCAATCGCTTCCTTGATCTGCTCGTCGGTATAGAATGTCCCCATGAAAACAACCTAGCATGGATCAAATGGCGGATCGATAGCTATGACTGTTGATGTGAAGGGTTTCGGACGCCGGCCGCTTGAGGGACGGCGCCGCGTATTCGGCGGCCGGCGTCCGAAAGCCTCCAAGGGAGGAAACCGCGCTTAAGGGAACGTGAGGCGGTGCTGCAGGCGCTATGGGGATTTGAGCGCCACGGGCGAACTGGCT
>NZ_LGHK01000111.1 GCF_001908235.1 Bradyrhizobium sp. NAS96.2 | reverse complement strand
GACGTATCCATTCCAATGCGGATAATCTGCTTCACGGACGGTCCCCTCGTTTGAGATTGCACAACCTCATTCTGGCACACTGATGCCGTAGGGGGCCGTCCACACCATCAACCACAGGCGTTAGTTTTTGCGCACAAGCCGTTGAACAGCGTCTCTCAAAACGAATGCCGCGGCGTATGGGTCCCGGCTTTCGCCGGGACGACGTAGAGGCAGTGCTAATGTTCGCGCAACTTGAACCGCTGGATCTTGCCGTTCGCCGTCTTCGGCAGATCGTCGACCACCTCGATCCAGCGCGGATATTTCCACGGGCCGATCTTCTGCTTGACGTGTTCCTTGAGCGCCTCGAAGAGATTGTCGGTCGCACTGCTTGCGCGCAGCACCACATAGGCCTTCGGTTTCAACAGCCCTTCCGGATCGGCCTCCGGCACGACAGCCGCTTCCAGCACCGCGGGGTGCGTGATCAGCGCGCTCTCGACCTCGAACGGCGAGACCCAGATGCCCGATACCTTGAACATGTCGTCGGCGCGACCGCAGAAGGTATAGCGGCCGTCTTCATTGCGGACATATTTGTCGCCGGTGCGGGTCCAATGCCCCTGAAAGGTGTTCTTGCTCTTGCTGCGCTGGTTCCAATAGCCCTCGCCCGCCGATGGCGCCTCGACCAGGAGCTCGCCGACTTCGCCGTCCGGCACATCGTCACCGGCATCGCTGACCAGACGAACCTTGTAGCCGGGAACGGGACGGCCGGACGTGCCGTATTTGATGTCGCCTGGCGCGTTCGACAGGAAGATGTGCAGCAGCTCGGTCGAGCCGATCCCGTCGAGGATGTCGACGCCGAACCGCGACTTCCAGTTATGGCCGACGGATTCCGGCAACGCCTCGCCGGCGGACGCACAGATCCGCAACCGCGTCCCGGCCCGCGCGCCCTTCGACGCCTCGTCGTTGAGCATCGCGGCAAACAGCGTCGGTGCGCCGTAGAAGATGGTCGGATTGTATGTGTTCATCAGATTGAACATCAGCGCCGGCGTCGGTCGCGCGGAATTGAGCACCGTGCTGGCACCGACCGACATCGGGAACGTCAGCGAGTTGCCGAGCCCATAGGCGAAGAACAGCTTTGCCGCCGAGAGGCAGACGTCGTCCTCCCTGACCGCAAGCACCTGCTTGCCGTAAGTGTCGGCGGTCGCCTGCAGGCTGGCTTGCAGATGCCGGACGCCTTTGGGCATGCCGGTCGACCCCGACGAATAGAGCCAGAATGCCGGCTCTTCAGGATGAGTTGGCGCGGTCGTGAATTTGTCGCTCTCGCGTGCCAGCTCGTCCGCAAGCAACTTGTGGCCATGCGCCTCCTTGCCGGAGACCACGACATGTTCGAGATCGGGCAGCAGGGGGATGACATCCTTCAGCACCGGCAGCAGGGCTTCGGACACGAACAGCACGCGCGAACGGCAATCGCCGAGGATGTAGGCGAACTGCTCTGATGTCAGCAGCGTGTTCAGCGGCACCGGCACCACGCCGGCGCGGATCGCGCCGAGGAACACGATCGGGAAATCGACCGTGTCCAGCATGATCATGGCGACCCGCTCCTCGCGGCGCACGCCGAGCCGGCGCAGCATGTTGCCGACGCGGCGGGTCTGCTGCTGCAACTGGCCGTAGGTGATTTGCGACACCGTATCGTCGAACACGACCTTGTCGCCGCGGCCCTCATCGACATTGCGGTCGAGCAGCCAAGTCACTGCGTTGTAGGTCATGGCCCGCTCCTCAAGGCGCAGGCGCAGGCGCGTCGCGCCTGCCCTCTCCCGTCAAGATTTAAGAATTATAATTCATACAAAGCCACCAGATCGGCTTGCTGTCAATCCTCATCGGCATTATGTTTCCTCACACCTCGGTCTGATTCAGGCAGGACCGCGCGCGTCGCACAGGGATCATGACCGCAGCCAACGATCCGGAAACCGACTTCCTCGAGCAACTCGGCCAGCGCGTGCGCACCATGCGCGCGCTGCGCGGCATGTCGCGCAAGGTGCTCGCCAAGGTCTCTGGCATTTCCGAACGCTACATCGCCCAGCTCGAAAGCGGCAAAGGCAATGTCTCGATCGTGCTGCTGCGCCGTGTCGCAGGCGCGATGGGCGCGCATCTCGAGGACCTGATCCCCTCCAGCGAGCCGGTGCCCGATTGGGCCGTGATCCGCGATCTCCTGCGCAAGGCGTCGCCGAGCCAGATCGCGCAGGCCAAGGACATGCTTGCCGGCAGCAGCCCGCTGGCGCCGCGCCGCGCCTCGTTCTCCGGCATCGCGCTGATCGGCCTGCGCGGCGCCGGCAAGACCACGCTCGGGCGGATGCTGGCGAAGAAGATCGGCTGGAGCTTTGTCGAGCTCAACAAGGAGATCGAGGCGCAGAACGGCCTCTCGGTCGCCGAGATCATCGCGCTGTACGGCCAGGAAGGCTTTCGCCGCATGGAGCAGGCCGCGCTGACCCAGCTGCTGGCGCGGAAGGAATTGATGGTGCTGGCGACCGGCGGCGGCATCGTCTCCGAGGCGCTGACCTTCGATTTGATCCTGTCGTCGTTCTACACGATCTGGCTGAAGGCCGAGCCGGAAGAGCACATGGCCCGCGTCCGCCGCCAGGGCGATCTGCGCCCGATGGCCGACGACCGCTCGGCGATGGCCGAATTGCGCAACATCCTGGTCAGCCGCGAGCCGCTCTACGCCCGCGCATCGGCGGTGGTCGACACCGCCGGCCTCTCGGTCGACGCCGCCGCCGCGCGGCTGATCGACTCTGTGCGCCCGGTGCTGCAGAACGAGGCGCGGAGCTTCGGGTTACGCAGCGTGGCGCTTTAGTCGCGCTTCGCGCGTCATTGCGAGCGAAGCGAAGCAATCCATCTTTCCGCGTGTGCCGATGCGTGGATTGCTTCGCTTCGCTCGCAATGACGGAAATTAGCGGCGAAGATCTACAACAACCGGCTCTTCACATCGTCCGCGCCGTCGCGCAGCAGCGGCAGGAAACGGTCGATCAATTCCCTGGCCGGCACGCGGTCGACATGCGCGCCCATGTTGATGGCGGCGACGATGGTGCCGTCATAGCGGCGCACCGGCACCGAGATCGAGCGGAAGTGCGGCTCGGCCTCGCGGTCGACCAGTGAGTAGCCTTGCGCGCGATCGGCGATAATCGTCGCGAGCAGCTTCTTCGGGTCGGTCACGGTCTGCGGCGTCACCGGATCGCGGCGCATCGCTTTCAGCCGCGCTGCAAGCTCGGCATCATCGAGCCGGCCGAGCATCGCGCGGCCGACCGAGGTGCAGAACGCCGGCAGCCGGTAGCCGATGTCGAGACCGGCGGAGAACACCCGGGTCGGGCTCGAGCGCGCGACGAACACGACGTCGTCGCCGTCGAGCAGCGCAAGCGAAGCGATTTCCTGCGCTGCGGTGGCGATGCGATCGAGCACCGGCTGCAGCACCGTCACCACTTGGTTGGATTGCAGGAACGAGCCGGCGAGCGTCAGCACATGCGGCGTCAGCGTGAACAGCTTGCCGTCGGTGGTGACAAAACCGCCATGCGCCAGCGTGAACAGGATGCGGCGCGCCGTTGCGCGCGGCAGATCGGCGGCGCGCGCTAGATCGCTCAGCGTTGCAGGACCCGTAACCGTGCCGAACACCTGCAACAGGCGCAGGCCGCGATCGAGCGCCTCGACGAAATCGGTGGCGCGCTCGTCCTGATCGGTCCGTTTCAGCTTGGGCATCGGGGTCTGCGGCTTTGAACGGTTCAAAAATTGCGCTTGCTGTCCGGATCAGACATGGCATAATTCGCACATTCGTTCAATAGGCGAACAAATCCAAATCCGGGAGACGCCGCCATGATGAGCCAGGAAGCGAACGATCTGATCACCCGCACCGGTCGCAAGGACCCGTGCGGAAAGCTGATGCGGAGTTACTGGCAGCCGGCAGCGCTGGTCGACGAATTGGAAGGACCGCGCCCGGTCCGGCCGGTGCGCCTGCTCGGCGAAAACCTGGTGCTGTTTCGCGGCGAGGACGGCAGCTACGGCCTGATCGATCGCCACTGCGCGCATCGCGGCGCCGACCTCGCCTTCGGCCGGCTCGAGAACGGCGGGCTGCGCTGCGCCTTCCATGGCTGGCTGTTCGACACATCAGGTCAGTGCATCGAGACGCCGGCGGAGCCGGCCGGCTCGCAGCTCTGCAAGGGCATCAAGCAGCGCTCCTATCCAGTGGTGGAGAAGAGCGGCATCCTGTGGGCTTACCTGGGCGAAGGCGCGCCGCCGGCCTTTCCGGAGCTCGACTGCTTCGTCGCGCCGGGCAGCCACACGTTCGCGTTCAAGGGCCACATGAACTGCAACTGGCTGCAGGCGCTCGAAGTCGGCATCGATCCGGCGCACGCCTCCTTCCTGCATCGCTTCTTCGAGGACGAGGACACCTCGGCGGCCTACGGCAAGCAATTCCGCGGCGCCTCCGCCGGCAGCGACATGCCGATGACGAAAATCCTGCGCGAATACGATCGGCCGATCATCAATGTCGAGCACACCGAATACGGCCTTCGCCTGATCGCGCTGCGCGAGCTCGACGAAGAGCGGACCCATGTGCGCGTCACCAATCAGCTGTTCCCGCACGGCTTCGTGATTCCGATGTCGACCGAGATGACGATCACGCAGTGGCACGTGCCGGTCGATGACGAGAACTGCTACTGGTACGCGATCTTCACCAGCTACGCGGCGCCGGTCGACAAGCAGAAGATGCGCGACCAGCGGCTCGAGCTCTACACGCTGCCCGACTACAAGTCGCGCAAGAACCGCAGCAACGATTACGGTTTCGATCCACACGAGCAGGCGACCGAGACCTATACCGGCATGGGCACCGACATCAACGTCCACGACCAGTGGGCGGTGGAATCGATGGGAGCGATCCAGGACCGCACCAACGAGCATCTCGGCCAGAGCGACAAGGCGATCGTGCAGTATCGCCGCCTGCTGCGGCAGGAGATCGAGAAGGTCGGCGGCGGCGAAAAGCCGATGCTGTTCCTCGACGACGCCTCGGCACGCAGCATCCAGGGCCCGGCCACGATGGACGGCATCGGGCCGACGCTCGGCTGGGAGCTCTACTGGATGGAAGTCGACGTCAAGCGCCGCCGCGGCGCGCCGTGGGCCGCGCCCGTGCCGCGCGAGATCGCGGGCAAGGTGCAGCATCTGACGGCGGCGGAGTGATGTACCCGATGACCCCACCGTCATTGCGAGGAGCGAAGCGACGAAGCAATCCATCTTTCCGCGCTTGTGGATGCGTGGATTGCTTCGCGGAGCCTGTCATCCGGCGGCGCTTCGCGCCGACCGGGTGGCTCGCAATGACGACTGAGAGAGGAGTGACGCGGTGAGCTTTGTCGAGCGTCATGGCCTGTGGTCGGATGAGCAGAAGGAGGCCGCGCAGCGCCTCCGCCGCATCGTCGAGGAGAAGAACCTCGAGGTCATCCGCCTGTCGTTCCCCGACCAGCATGGCATATTGCGCGGCAAGACGCTGATCGCCAGCGAAGCGGTGCGCTCGCTGGAAGGCGGCTGCTCGATCACCACGACGATGCTCGCCAAGGACACCTCGCACAAGACCGTGTTTCCGGTGTTCACATCAGGCGGCGGCTTCGGCATGAAGGAGATGGAGGGCGCGGCCGACGTGCTGATGGTCGCCGACCCCACCACGTTCCGTGTGCTGCCCTGGGCGGAGAATACCGGCTGGGTGTTATGCGACCTCTATTTCAGCGACGGCCGACCGGTGCCGTTCGCGACCCGCAACCTCTATCGCAAGGTGCTCGATCAGCTCGCAGGCCGCGGCTATGATTTCGTCGCCGGGCTCGAGGTCGAATTCCATCTGTTCAAGCTCGACGACCCGCACATGGCGCCGGAGGACGCCGGCCAGCCCGGACGGCCCCCGTCGGTCAGCCTGCTGTCGCACGGCTATCAGTACCTCACCGAGCAACGCTACGATCAAATGGAGCCGGCACTCGAGATCATCCGCCGCGACGTCCTCGCGCTTGGCCTGCCCTTGCGTTCGGTCGAGGTCGAGTTCGGCCCGAGCCAGTGCGAATTCACCTTCGCGCCGACCGTGGGGCTCGAGCCAGCCGACAACATGGTGCTGTTCCGCTCGGCGGTGAAGCAGATCGCGCGCCGCCACGGCTATCACGCGACCTTCATGTGCCGGCCGAAGCTGCCGAACGTGTTCGCGAGCGGCTGGCATCTGCATCAGTCAGTGGTGTCGCGCGCGGGCGGCGAGAACGTCTTCATGGCGAAGGAGAACGGCGAGCCCTTGAGCCCGCTCGGCCGCGCCTGGCTCGCGGGCCTGATCGAGCACGCGCGGGCCTCGACCGTGTTCACGACGCCGACCATCAACGGCTACAAGCGCTACCGCTCCTATTCGCTGGCGCCGGACCGCGCGATCTGGGGCCGCGACAATCGCGGCGTGATGATCCGCGTGCTCGGCGGCGCCAGTGATCCGGCAACACGGCTGGAGAACCGGATCGGCGAGCCGGCCGCCAATCCCTATCTCTACATGGCGAGCCAGATCCTCTCCGGTCTCGACGGCGTCGACCGCAAACTCGATCCCGGCCCGTCCGCCGACACGCCCTACGAGACCAAGGCCGCGCTGCTGCCGAAGTCGCTGCGCGAGGCGGTGTTCGCGCTGCAAGACGATCCGTTCTTTCGCCAGGCACTCGGGCCGGAGTTCGTCGACTATTACGTCTTCATCAAGAACGCGGAGATCGAGCGTTTCCAGGCCGAGGTGTCGGACTGGGAGCAGCGCGAATATTTCGAGATGTTTTGAACTCGGCGCTGTCCGTCCCGTCATCCTGAGGTGCGAGCACTTGCGAGCCTCGAAGGATGCACGGCCCGGCTGGTGGCCGTCGACCCTTCGAGACGCGCTACGCGCTCCTCAGGGTGACGGAATTGGCTTACTCAGCTTGCTCATTGTCATCACCCGCGCATGCGGGTGATCCAGTATTCCAGAGACGGTCGTGCTTGAGCCGATAGGCCGCGGCGTACTGGGTCGCCCGGTCAAGCCGGGCGACGACAACAGTGGATGAGGACAAAGCTTTCACATCCTCTCAGGGTGACGGGGATGGGTGCTGGCGCGTTGGTCCCGCTTCAAATCCCCAGATACTTGTGCTGCAACTCCGGCTCGGCGAGCAGCTGCTCGCTGGTGCCGCTCCACACCGTCTTGCCGCGCTCGATGATGTAGTGGCGGTCGGCGATGCGGGCGAGGTTGCCGACGTTCTTGTCGATCACCAGCACCGACTGCCCACGCCCCTTCAGCATCGAGAGGCAGCTCCAGATCTCGTCGCGGATCAACGGCGCGAGGCCTTCGGTCGCCTCGTCGAGGATCAGCAGCTTCGGATTGGTCATCAGCGCGCGGCCGATCGCGAGCATCTGCTGCTCGCCGCCGGACAGCGTGACGCCCATATTATTCGTGCGTTCGGCGAGGCGCGGAAACAGCGCGTGGATCTTGTCGATGGTCCACGGATCGGACGCGCCGAGCCGATTGCCTGAGGCGGCAACGAGGTTTTCGCGCACCGTGAGGTTCGGGAAGATCTGGCGGCCTTCCGGCACCAGGCCGATCCCGAGTTTTGCAATTCTGTAGGACGGGAGGCCGCGCACCGCCTCGCCGGCGAAACGGATGGCGCCTGAGCGCGCCGGCGTCAGGCCCATGATGGAGCGGATCGTGGTGGTCTTGCCCATGCCGTTGCGGCCCATCAGCGCGACCATCTCGCCCGACTTGATCTGCAAGGACAGGCCGAACAGCACCTGGCTCAACCCGTAGCAGGTCTCGATGCCATCGACTTCAAGCAACGTTTCAGCAGTTTTCGCTTCAGCCGATTTTGCTTCAGTCATGACGCGTCACCGCATGCTGCTCGCCGAGATAGGCGCGCCTGACCTCTTCATCCCTGCGGATCGCGTCCGGCACGTCGCAGGCGATGACGCGGCCATAGACCAGCACCGTGATGCGGTCGGCCAGCGCGAACACCGCCTCCATGTCGTGCTCGACCAGCACGATGGTGACTTCCTTGCGCAACTCCTTGAGCAGCGCGACCATCCGCGCCGACTCGGTGACGCCGAGCCCGGCCATCGGCTCGTCCAGCAGCAGAAGCTGCGGCTTGGTCGCGAGCGCGACCGCGAGCTCCAGCTCGCGCTGCTCGCCATGGCTCAATTGCGAGACCACGATATCGGCGCGCTTGCCGAGGCCGACGCGTTCCAGCGCCGACCGCGCGGTGTCGCGCAGATGCCGCTCCTTGCGCGCATTGCCCCAGAAGCGGAACGAGTGGCCGTCATGCGCCTGCGCCGCCAGCGCGACATTGTCGATCGCCGAGAAATCCTTCAGCAGCGAGGTGATCTGGAACGAGCGCGCCAGCCCGAGCCTGGAGCGCTTGTAGGACGGCAGGCCCGTGACGTCGCGGCCGGCAAAGCGGATGGTGCCGGAATTCGGCATCACCTGCCCGGTGAGCTGGCTGATCAGCGTGGTCTTGCCGGCGCCGTTGGGGCCGATGATGGCGTGCAGCTCGCCGGGTACCACCTCCATCGAGAGATTGTCGGTCGCGGTGATGCCGCCATAGCGGCGCACCAGATTGTCGACGCGGAGCAAGGGATCAGGCACGGCGCATCCTCCCGAGCAGACCCATGATGCCGCCGCGCGCGAACAACACGATCAAGAGCAGCACCGGGCCGAGGATCAGTCCGGAATATTCGGTGAACTGCGACAGCAACTCCTCGAGCAGCAGATAGACGATCGCGCCGATCACAGGGCCGAACAGCGAGCCCATGCCGCCCAGGATCACCATCACCATCAGGTCGCCGGAGCGGGTCCAGTACATCACCGCCGGGCTGACGAAGTCGGTGTTGTTGGCGAGCAGAGCGCCGGCCAGGCCGCAGATCGTGCCTGATATGACGAAACAGACCAGGCGATAGCGGTTGGCGTGGAAGCCGATCGCCTGCATGCGCTGCTCGTTGGAGCGGACGCCCTGCACCACGAGACCGAAGCGCGAATTGACGATGCGCCAGATCAGATAGAGGCCGCCGAACAGGCAACCGAGGCAGAGATAATAGAACTGCGTGCGATCGGACAGATTGATCAGGCCGGCGAAATCGCTGCGCTTGTAGACGGTGAGGCCGTCGTCGCCGCCGTAGCGCGACAGCGCGGAGGCGACGTAGTAGGCCATCTGCGCAAAGGCCAGCGTGATCATGATGAAATAAACGCCGCGGGTGCGCAGGCTGAGCGAGCCGATCAACAGCGCAAACAGCGCCGAGACCACAAGCGCCACCGGCCACTGGATGAAGCCGGAGCCGATACCCTCGGCGGCGAGGATGCCGACGGCATAGCCGCCGATGCCGAGATAGGCGGCATGGCCGAAGCTCATCATGCCGCCATAGCCCATGATCAGATTGAGGCTCGCGGCGGCCAGCGCGAAGATCACGATGCGGGTGAACAGCGTGAGGATGAAGATGTTGCCGGTGGCTGCCGAATAGACCGGCAGCAGAATGAGCGCGGCGCACATCAGCGCCGCGACCGCATTGGAGGCGTTGAGCTTCGGCTTCATCGTTTGGCCGCCGGGAACAGCCCCTCGGGCCGCAGTACGAGGATGATGGCCATCAAGAGGTAGATCAGCATCGAGGACAGCGCCGGCGCCGCGGTCGAGGCGGCGGCCCCGCTCAAGACCTTGCGCAGCAGGTCGGGCAGGAAGGCACGGCCCATCGTGTCGATGATGCCGACGAAGAGCGCGGCCATGAAGGCACCGCGGATCGAGCCGATGCCGCCGATCACGATGATGACGAAGGCCAAAATCAAAATGTTCTCGCCCATGCCGATCTGCACGGTGAGGATCGGCGCCTGCATCAGCCCGGCGAGGCCGGCGAGCGCGGCCCCCAGGCCGAACACCAGCGTGAACAGCAGCTTGATGTTGATGCCGAGCGCGCCGATCATCTCGCGATTGGAGGCGCCGGCGCGGATCAGCATGCCGACGCGGGTGCGCATCACGACGAGATAGAGCAAGGCTGCGACCGCCAGCGCGACCACGATGATCATCAGCCGGTAGGCCGGGTAGTACACCCCGGGAATGATCTGCACCGGCACGGTGAGCCAGGCCGGCAGCGGCAGCGCGAGGCCGGCCGGGCCCCAGATCAGCCGGACGGCATCGTTGAAGAACAGGATCAGGCCGAACGTCGCCAGCACCTGGTCGAGATGGTCGCGGCCATAGAGATGCCTGAGCGCGACATATTCCAGCACGATGCCGAGCAACAGCGTGGCACCGAGCGCCATCAGTGCGCCGAGCACGAAGCTGCCGGTCCAGGCCACGAAGGTCGCCGCGAAATAGGCGCCCATCATGTAGAGCGAGCCGTGCGCCAGGTTGACGAAATCCATGATGCCGAACACCAGCGTGAGGCCAGCTGCCAGCAGGAACAGCAGCAGGCCGAATTGCAGGCCGTTCAGCAGTTGTTCGACGACGAGATACATCGTGAGGCTACATCATCCCTAAAAAAACAGCGGCAGTGCATGTTCACCGCCGCATTGCTCGCTGCGTGTTCTCCCTCGCCCCGCTCTTGCAGGGCCGGGACGAGCAAAGCTCGCCCTGAGAGGGTTGGGGTGAGGGGCTGCCTCCGCAGACTGGACTCGTGGAGGGTCCCCCTCACCCGATTGCTTCGCAATCCACCTCCCCCGCAAGCGGGCGAGGTGAAGAGAAGCAAGCTACGCGCCAACACGGCGCAAAAGATCACTTCATCGGGCACTTGTCGTGGAACTTATCCTGGTCGTCCTTGACGATGGTCGCGACCGTCTTCAGCGAGAGCTGGCCGTCGGCGTCCTTGACCACGTCCTGCAGATAGAAGTTCTGGATCGGGATGTGGTTGTTGCCGTACTTGAACGGGCCGCGCAGCGACTTGAAGTTGGCCTTCTCCATCTCGGCCTTCATCGCATCCTTCTTGGTGAGGTCGCCCTTCACCGCGACGACGGCGCTGTTGATCAGCTGGGCGGCGTCATAGGCCTGGGCGCCGTAATAGGTCGGGCGCAGGCCGGGATACTTCTTGTGATAGTCCTCGACGAACTTCTTGTTCTCGGCGTTCGGTAGGTCGTTGACCCATTCCTGCGCGCCGGGAATGCCGATCGCGTTATCCTTCTGCAGCGGCAGCGACAATTCGTCGACGGTGAAGGCGGTGTAGAGCGGGATCTGCGCCTTGATGCCGGCCTGGGCGTACTGGTTCAGGAACTGGACGCCGGCGGCACCGGGATAGAACACGAAGATCGACTCGGCCTTGGAGTTGCGCGCCTTGGTCAGCTCGGCGGAGAAGTCGAGCTGGCTCGGCCACACCGTGTATTCCTCGCCGACCACCTCGCCCTTGAAGGTGCTCTTCACGCCCGCCAGCATGTCCTTGCCGGCGGCGTAGTTCGGGCCGATCAGGAACACCGACTTGACGCCCTTCTGGTTCATGTAGAGGCCCATTGCGGCGGGCGTCTGGTCGTTCTGCCAGGAGGTCGAGAACACGTAAGGCGAGCACAGTTCACCGGCGAGCTGCGACGGACCGGCATTGGCGGAGATCAGGAAGGTCTTGGAATCGACTGCGGTCTTCAGCGACGCCAGCAGCACGTTCGACCAGATGTAGCCGACGATGAAGTCGACCTTGTCGGACTGCACCAGCTTCTCGGTCTTCTGCTTGCCGACGTCGGGTTTCTGCTGGTCGTCCTCGTAGATCACCTCGACCGGCTTGCCGTCGATCTTGCGGCCGAGATGGTCGAGCGCGAGCTCGAAGGAATTGCGCATGTCGTTGCCGATCACGGCGGTCGGACCGCTGAAGGTCGAGACAAAACCGATCTTGACGCTGTCAGCCGCCGTCGCAGGCTGCGCGAGCGCCAAAGCCATGGCGCCTGCCAGCCAAAATGTCTTTTTCATATTCACTCCCCTCCTCAACCAAAGATCCCACGAGGCTCGATCAGGCGCCCCGGGGGTCACGCTTTGCGCGCGTCGTTCTGTGACGTATTTTGTGCGCGATATCGCAAGTGTGCAGCAAGCATGAACCGACGGCCCTCGATTAGAACCTTCGGCGCATACCCCAGCACCGTGCATCATAATTCATCCAATTCGGCCATGGCAAGAAATATAATGCCGGTTGCGTAGGCAACGATTGTCGCAGGGCCCGGCTCCCGCCAACGCCCCCGGCGCGCAATGCAGCAGGCTTTAACGATCCGGTAAAGGACGCGGAAACCACAGGCCCGCACGCGCTCGCGGGCTTCATGGTCCGGAAAGCATCACCGGGCGACGCTGCCGCCAAGGGGTGCGTCACATGCTGAATTACATCTTCGGCTTCAATGCCCGGATGGGCCGGTTGGCCTTCTTCTTCTGCAGCTTCGTGACAGGCGTCGGCTTTCTGATGCTGGTCTACGGCATCACCGGCAACGCACCGGCGAGCGGCAGGATGGACGTGCTGCTGGCGCAGGCAGCGAGCAGCCCCGCCCTGATCTTTTCCTTCTATGGCATGCTCGTCGTCTGCTTCATGCTGCAGTCGATGCGGGTGCGCGACATCGGATGGGATCCGGTCTGCGTGATGGCGGCATGGATCGCCCTCATGGTGCTTGACCGGGCCGTTGCCGGACGATTTCCCGAATATGCGCTGACCTATCAGCACACCGCAACGGTGGTCGGCACGGCCGTCAATGGCGTCATGAACCTGGTCCTGACGTTCTGGCCGGGCCGCGGCCATGTCGATGAAGCGTCGTCCTTGCCTCGCGAGAGCGGCGGTGATGGCATGTTCGAACGAAGCAGCCCACCGGCCGCATCCGGCAGCCGCGTGGCGCGGATTGCCAGTGGCGAATTCGGCGGCAAGACGCGGTAGCGGCGCTCTCTCTCCGTCGTCCCTGCGAAAGCAGGGACCCATAACCACAGCATCGTGTCGTTGAAGTGAGCGGTAGCCCCAGCTCGCTCAAGCACAACGAACGGTGGTTATGGGTCCCGGCTTTCGCCGGGACGACACGGAGTTTGTGGCGCGGTCACCGTGCTAGAAACTGGGCGAAGGCACTCACCCCTGATCCACCGCCCATTCGGCGCCGTCGATCGCATAGGATGCGTGGCGGAAGTCCCTGATTGTCGCGACCTTGTCGGCCGACCAGTCGAGCAGCATGAACGATCGCGGCGGCGCGTCCAGAGCGTCGGGATCGAACACCAGGATCGCCGGACGTCCCTCGACCTGGCCGGTCACCAGGTGCCAGTCGCTGATCTTCGCGTAATTGCCGAAGTAGCGCGACACCTCGGCCTTGCCGTTGAGCCGCGTCCGGTTGACGAGCTCGAGCCTGATGTCATCGGCGATCATGGCGCGGATCGCGTCGAAGTCGCGCGCGTTGAAGCGGCCGACATAGGCGTTCAGCCTGACACGATCATCCGCCGACAGGCCGGGCCGCGGCGCATCGTCAGGTTCGCGGGCGAACGCGCGCAGCTGCGTGCGTCCGCGGTGCAGCGCGGCCTTCACCGCGGGCAGGCTGAAATCCATGATGCCGCAAACCTCCTGCAACGAGCAGCCGAGCACATCCATCAGGATCACGCTGGAGCGCTGCGCCACCGGCAGCCGCATGAAGGTGCGCAGGCTGCTTGCCGCGATCTCGCGACGGCTGACATCGTCAAGCTCTGCGGCCATCATGTCCACCTCCTCCGAAGAGTGGAGCGCGTCCTGGCGGTTGCGCCGTCTGAGGAAATCGAGCGCGGTGTTGTGTGCGATCCGGAACAGCCAGGCTTCCGGGTTCTGGATCGGAGCCGCGGATGTGGAGGCTTGCATCGCCTTGATCAGCGCGTCCTGCAGCACATCCTCGCCGTCGATCACGGATCCGACCATGCGGGCGCAGTAGCGATGCAGCCTTGGCCGCATCGCCGCCAGCAACGCGTCGACATCGGTCGCGGCCGGCGCCTGGGGTGATGACGTCATGATGGCTCCGCCAAGTCGGTTCGCTCGGTTCACGGCTCATCCAGCATACGATAATTCCCGACAATCACCGCACTGCGAACCAGCGGCGGCTCGGCGCAACGATCCCGGATGCCGTCCTGGAAGGCCTGGAACGCGGCCAGTTTCGGGATCGGGCTCGAGCCGTCGTCAGCCGCGGTCTCGACCATGTGGATGAAGGTGTCGTCCTCCAGCCGCAGGGTCATGTAGCGCACGCCATCCGGGCTGGCCGCCTTCAGCTCGGCGAACACGGCCGCAACCAGCGCGGCATTCTTCTCCGCCATTTCCGGCTTGGTCTTGTACCTGATCAGGGTCCGTCTCATTGCAACCTCCTTGGCCTGGTTTTGCAGCCTGAACCGGCCGCGTCAGACCCAAGGACGTCTGCGGACCGCCAAAGGATGCGGTCCGGCAAAAATAATCTTTGGCCGAATCCTTTGCCTGCCCCGGCTCGTCCTTGCCGGCGAAGCGCGCCGCAAGCCCCGCGGCACGTCAGCGGAGAACCACCATGCAGACCCCTGAACAACGCACCGAACAGCGCTGGGTGCTCGGCCTCACCGCGCTGGCATCCTTCATGATGGCGCTGGACGCCATGATCATGACCACGGCCTTCGCCACCATCCGCGCCGATTTCGGTAGCGCCGTGGAGACGCTGCAATGGACCGTCAACGCCTTCAATCTGACCTTCGCGGTGCTGCTGCTGACAGGTGCTGCGCTCGGCGACCGTTTCGGGCGGCGCAGGATGTTCGCGGCCGGGATTGGCCTGTTTGTCGTGGCATCCGCGGCCTGCGCGCTGGCCGGCAACGCCGCTTCACTGATCGCGGCACGGGCGCTACAAGGCGCAGGTGCGGCGCTGGTGATGCCGCTGGCGATGGCGATCCTGAGCGGCGCCTTCGGCCGCGAGGAGCGCGCCCGCGCGCTCGGCATCTTCAGCGGCATCACCGGCTGCGCGCTGATCATCGGCCCCGCGATCGGCGGCTTCATCACCGAGCATCTCGGCTGGCGCTGGATCTTCTGGATCAATTTGCCGATCGGCCTGGTCGCGATTGGTCTCGTGCTGGCCCGGCTGCGCGAGAGTTTTGGACCGGCAGCGCCGCTCGACGTCACCGGACTGACGCTGGTCGCGCTCGCGGCGCTGGCGCTGGTTTGGGGCCTGTTGCGCGGCAACGGCATCGGATGGGCCAGCGCGGAAGTCATGGGCGCGCTGATCGCCGGTGCCGCACTGGCCATGATGTTCGTGCTGTGGGAGCTGCGTGCCACCAGCCCGATGGTGCCGATGCGGCTGTTCGCGGCCAGGCCGTTTGCATCCGGTATGGCTGCGAGCGTGCTGTTCTACGCCGCGATGTATGGCGTGCTGTTCCTGCTGCCGCAATTCCTGCAGATCGTGCTCGGCTTCGACGCCTTCGGCGCCGGGCTTCGCCTGATCCCGTGGACCGCGACATTGTTCGTCACCGCGCCGATCGCCGGCGCCGTGGTCAACCGCTTCGGCGAGCGCACGCTTGTGGTCACCGGCCTCCTGATGCAGGCGATCGGTCTCGGCTGGATCAGCGAGATCGTGAGCCCCACGGTGTCCTATTCGGCGCTGGTCGCGCCGCTGGTGCTCGCCGGCGTCGGCGTCTCGATGGCGATGCCGGCCGCGCAGAACGCGGTGCTGAGCTCCGTTGCCGTCAGCGAGATGGGCAAGGCGTCGGGTATCTTCAACATGGGCCGCTTCCTCGGCGGCATGTTCGGGATCGCCGCGCTGGTGGCGAGCTTCGTCGCCACCAGCGCGGCCGATTCGTCCGGACATTTCAGCAATGGATTCGCTGCGGCGATGAGCCTTGCGGCAATGCTCTCATTCGCCGGCGCAGTCGCGGGACTGTTTCTGCCGATGCGACGACAGGTCGTCGCCAAGGCCGCGCCGCAGGACGCGTGAGGCGCGCAGCGATTGGGTTTTGCTATCGGGCGATCAGGCAATTCGTATTGGAATGAGGCCGCGAATGAATACATAATCAAGCGACGAAGCCGTTCGAAACCGAGGGCGACATCAGATGACGCAAGCGCCGGCCAAACCTCATCGCGTGGTGATCGTCGGCGCCGGCTTCGGCGGACTGGAAGCCGCCTTCGGTCTTCGCGGCGCGCCGGTCGAGATCACGCTGATCGACCGCCGCAACCACCATCTGTTCCAGCCGCTGCTCTACCAGGTCGCGACCGCATCGCTCGCAACCAGCGAGATCGCCTGGCCGATCCGCTATCTCCTCCGCGACCGCCCCGAAGTGACGACGCTGTTCGCCAATGTCTGCGGCGTCGATGCCGCGGCGAAGTGCGTGCAGCTCGACGACGGCGGCAGCATTCCCTACGACACGCTGATCCTCGCCACCGGCGCGCGTCACGCCTATTTCGGCCATGACGAATGGGAGCCGTTCGCACCCGGCCTGAAGACGCTGGAGGACGCCACCACGCTCAGGCGACGCATCCTGGTCGCCTTCGAGCGCGCCGAGCGCGAGACTGATCCCGACAAACGCGCGGCGCTCTTGACCTTCGTCATCATCGGCGCCGGGCCGACCGGCGTCGAGATGGCCGGCACCATCGCCGACCTCGCCAAGGACACGCTGCCGCAGGACTTCCGCCACATCGACACCCGCAAGGCGCGCGTGGTGCTGATCGAGGCCGGCCCGCGCGTGCTGGCCGGCTTCCCCGACGATCTCTCGGCCTATGCGCAGGCGTCGCTGGAAAAACTCGGCGTCGAGGTGATGCTGGGCGAGCCGGTCACCGAATGCTCCGCCGATGGCGTGGTGTTCGGCGGCAAGCGACTGGAGGCCCGCACCATCGTGTGGGCCGCCGGCGTGCGCGCCTCGCGCGCGGCCGAGTGGCTGAATGCGCCGGCGGATCGCGCGCATCGGCTGCAGGTCGAGGTTGATCTGACCGTGCCCGGCCATCCCGATGTCTTCGCGGTCGGCGACACCATCACGATCAAGGGCCCCGACGGCAATCCGGTGCCCGGCATCGCGCCGGCCGCCAAGCAGGAGGGGCGTTACGTCGCCGCATTGATCAAGGCCCGGCTCGACGGCAAGACGCTGCCGCCGTTCCGCTACAAGCATGCCGGCAGCCTTGCGCAGATCGGCAAGAAGAAGGCGGTGATCGATTTCGGCTGGCTCAAACTGCGCGGCTCACTGGCATGGTGGATCTGGGGTCTCGCCCACATCTACTTCCTGATCGGCGTGCGCCACCGGATTGCCGTGGCGATGAACTGGCTCTGGATCCACACCCGCGACCAGCGCGCCGCGCGGCTGATTACGCAGGGCAGCAGCAAGGTCGCGCAGTAGAGCGTCGCGGGGCGCGCGCGCTCACTCTATCTCCGTCATCCTGACGCGCGAGCCCTTGCGAGCCTCGAAGGGTGAACGGCCTGGCTGGTGGCCGTGCATCCTTCGAGGCTCGCTCCGCTCGCACCTCAGGATGACGGAATCGCGATCGGTGCAGTGTTTCACCGTTGCGCGACAAGCCGCGAGCCCCCTCACACCATCACTTGATGCGGTGACCGCCCGAATGCGGCCTTGAAGGCGCGGCTGAAATGCGAGACGTCGCTGAAGCCGAAGCTGAGCGCGACATCGGTGACATGGGCGAAGCGCCGCTCGGCCAGCGCCTGGTAGGCGCCGGCGAGCCGCTGCTGCCAGAGCCAGCGGATCGGCGTCGTGCCTTCCCGCGCAAACAGGCGATTGAGCGTGCGCGGCGCTATGTTCTGCGCCGTGGCGATCGCATCGAGGTCGAGTTCGGGGTCGTCGAGATTGGCCAGGATGTAGGCCTTGACCCGCGCCAGCCGTTCGTCGCCGTGCCGTGGCACGTCATCCGTCAGCTCGGCCTGGAGCGTGGTCGCGAAGATATCGAGCGCTGAGGCGCCGAGCCGTATCGCAGCAGGCCCAGCTTCGTCATCGAGGTGCGTCAGCCGACGGATCAGCGATCCCGCCAGCGCCCCGATTTTCGACGCGTTGCCGACCCGCCGCGCCGTCAGGCGTTGCGCATCCGGCAGGCGCGCGAGCAGCAGCTGCCGCGGGATCGAAACCATGATCGACCGCGCGCTCGGAGCGAATTCGAGCGTGAACGGCTGCGCCTGGTCATGCAGCATGAGGTCGCCGCGGCGCATCCGCACCTCGCGTCCGCCCTGTGCGAAGCCGACCTCGCCGCGCAACGTGAGCCACAGCATGAAATAGTCGCGCGGGTCCCTGCGGACATCGCTCGCGCTGCGCATCACCCGGATGCGGTCGGCGGCCGGCGTCGACGACCAGATGTCGTTGATCGCAAGCGAGCCGAAATGGCGGATCGAGATCGACGCGGCAAACGCCTCGTCGGCGACGCGGCGGCACTCGGTCAGCGAGAATTCGCGGCAGGTGACGTGATGCCAGCGATCGAAACTGTCGCCCGGCGCAACAAGCGTGTGCGCGACGACTGCGTGATCTGGGGTTTGCATTGGCCTTGCTCCCGCCGAACCCGGCAGCGGGATATTCTGCGTCCACCCCTCCCATCTGGCAAGCCGAGTCCATCGATTGGCCCGCACAGCCAAGAACGACCGCAGGAACCGGCGTAGAAAATGTCTTCCACAGGAGAGGAGACACCACATGGGCTATCAATGCGACGTCATCGATCCGGCCAGAACCGTCATGATCGTTGTCGACATGCAGAACGACTTCGTGGCGGAGGGCGCCAAGCTGCGCTCCGCGCAGGCCGCCGCCATGGTGCCGCTTCTGGCGCAGACCCTGAAGGCCTGCCGCGACAAGGGCATCCGCGTCATCTACACCGCGCATGTGCACCGCCGCGACGGCAGCGATATGGGGCTGTATGACGATCTCTATGCGCCGATCGCCGACCGCTCGTCGCTGGTCGATGGCACCGCGGGCGTCGAGATCTTCAACGACCTTGCGCCCGCCCCCGGCGAGCACGTCATCAAGAAGCACCGCTACAGCGCGTTCTTCGCCACCGATCTCGACCTCATCCTGCGCGAATGGGGCATTACGACGGTGATCATCTCGGGGACGACCACCGAGAACTGCTGCCACGCCACCGCGCGCGACGCCATGTTCCACAATTACAAGGTCGTGTTCCTGTCGGATGCGACCGGCACGTTCGACTATCCCGATGTCGGCCAGGGCGCCCTCTCCGCCGAAGAGGTGCATCGCGCCACGCTGACGATCCTCGCGTTCTCGACGGCGCATGTGATGACGGCGGCCGAGATGCTGGGGCGGGTGAAGGCGGGTGACGGAGCAGCGAAGGCAGCGTAGTGAAGTTCGATCACAACGCAGAAGCTCCCCCTTTCACCCTCCCCTGGAGGGGCAGGGTCGGAGTGCATGGAGCGCAGCGACATGCGCTCCGGGGTGGGGTGATCCCTCCACTCGGGCACCGCTTCAACGGAGAGACCGTCACCCCACCTCGGTTCGCATTTCATGCGAACCGATCCCAGAGCGAGCTTCGCTCGTCTCGACCCCTCCAGGGGAGGATGAAGAGCACCGCGGCAAGCAGCTCACTTCACCAGCGAGCAGCCGCCATCGGCGAGCGGGCGGAACGCCTGGTCGGCCGGAATGGTCGCGATCAGCTTGTAATAATCGTAGGGGTACTTCGACTCCTCCGGCTTCTTCACCTCGAACAGATACATCGGGTGGACGACGCGGCCGTCCTGGCGGATCGTGGTCTCGCCGAACAGCTTATCCTTGCCCTTGAAGGTCTTCATCTGCGGCACCACCACCTTGGCGTCGTCGCTGCCGGTCGCGGCAACGGCGTTGAGGTAGGCGAGTGTCGAGGCATAGACGCCGGCCTGGTTGCCGCTCGGCATCTTGCCGTTCATGCCGGGACGCGCGGCGAAGCGTTTTGCGAACGCGCGGGTGTCGTCGTTCATGTCCCAGTAGAAGGCTTCCAGCAGCTGCAGGCCCTGGGCGACCTTCAGGCCCATGCCGTGGACGTCGTTCACGAACAGCAGGAACGCCACCATGGTCTGGCCGCCTTGCTGGATGCCGAACTCGGCCGCCTGCTTCACCGCGTTGATGGTGTCGCCGCCGGCATTGGCGAGACCGATCACTTTGGCCTTCGAGCTCTGCGCCTGCAGCAGGAAGGACGCGAAGTCCGACGTGCCGAGCGGATGCTTGCTCGATCCCAGCACCTTGCCGCCATGCTTCTCGATGTAGTTGGTCGCCTCGGCTTCGATGCCCTTGCCCAGTGCGTAGTCGACCGTGACAAAATACCAGTCCTTGCCGCCACGCTGCATCATCGCGGCCGCGGTGGTGTTGCCGGTCGCCCAGGCGTCGTTGACCCATTGAATGGTGTTCGGCGAGCAGGCCTTGCCGGTGAGATCGGAGCTCGCGGTCGATGACGCCAGGAACGTCATCCTGCTATCGCGCAGGATGGTGTTGATGGCGAGGCCGACGGCCGAGTTCGGCACGTCGACGATGGCGTCGACGCCTTCGACATCGAGCCATTTGCGCGCGATCGCGGAGCCGACGTCGGCCTTGTTCTGGTGATCGGCATAGACGATCTCGACCTTGATGCCCTTGCCGCCGCCGTTGAAATCTTCTGCCGCCATCCGCGCGGCCTCCACCGAGCCCATGCCGTTGGTGTCCTGGAAGATGCCGGAAATGTCGTTCAGCACGCCGACGCGCACGACATTGTCTGATATCTCCGCGCGTGCGCTGCCCGCGACGCAGGCCAATGCCAGCGCAAGTCCAATCCTGAATCGCCCAACCCCAAAGCCCCTCATCCTATCCCCTCCCTTTGCGTCATTTCGCAGCCGGCGAATTCGTCAGGCTGGCGTGATTTCGACCGGCAGCCTCTCGAGCCCGCGCAGCGTGTTGTTGAACAGGCGCTTCGGCTCGCCTGTGATTTCGATCCTGGCAACACGGCGCGCCAACGCCGCCATCATCACCTCGCCTTCGAGGCGGGCGACCAGCTGGCCGACGCACATGTGGATGCCCGAGCCGTAGCCGACATGGCCCGAGGTGCGGCGCGTGATGTCGTAGCTGTCGGGCTCTTCCCAACGGCGCGGATCACGATTGGCCGCAGCCAGGAACATCAGCACCTTCTCGCCCTCGGGGATGCTGGCCCCACTGAGCTCGACATCACGGGTCGTGGTGCGGAAGAAAGTCTGGACTGGACTTTCGAACCGCACGGCCTCCTCGAAGGCGTTACGCGCCAAGGTCGGATCGTTGCGCAGCTTCTCGAACTGGTCGGGGAAGCGGGCGAGGCAGTAGACGGCGGCGCCGATGCCGTTGACGGTGGTGTCGAGACCGGCCGATAGCAGCGAGCGCACCAGAAGCGGCGCCTCGGTCGCGGTAATGGCGCCGCTGTCGACATGGGCGTGGATGCAGGCGCCGATGCCGCCCGGGGTGAGGTTGTCGCGCTGACACTGCTCGGCAATGTAGGCCTGGTGCGGCGCAGAGCGCTCGATCGCCTGCTTGCGCAGTTCGTTCGGCGGCCCGAAGGCGTTGAACACCAGGCTGGCGTAAGGCAGCAGATTCTCGCGACCCTCCGGCTTCAGGCCGAGCGCATCCGGGAAGATCGACAGCGGATAGGCTTCCGCAAGGTCCGCGATCGCATCGAACCTGCGCTTCTCCAGCAGCGCATCGACGCGGGCCTCCGCGGCCTCGGCAAATCGCCCACGAAGCTGCTTCATCACCGTCGCAGACAGCACCGAGCTCAGCACATTGCGGGTTCGGGTGTGGGCGGGCGGGTCGGCCTCCAGGATCAGGCTCGGCGGCCGCCACGGCTTTTCCTTGGAAAAGTCGCTGAGGCCGACGCCGCGGCTGGAGCAGAACGTGGCGGGATCGTTCAGGACGGCGTACACCTCCGCGTAGCGCGCCACCCCATAGACATTCCACTTGTCCAGATAAACCACCGGCCCGGCCTCGCGCAGCCGCTGATGGGTCGGGAACGGATCGGCGAAGAAGTCGAGCGCGAACGGATCGACGTCCAGATGCGGGACGGACGCATCGTCTGTTGCAGTCATCGGGACCTCCCGAGGTTTGATCTTGTCAACACGGGCCGCATGTCACTTGCTCCCGAACAGTTTCGCAGCGATGATTTGAGAAATGAGCAGCCAGCCCCTCCCCCGAAAGCCCCGCCGGCCAAGACCGGCCGATCCCGCAGACGCCATTGACGGCCCGCTGCTGGACCTCAATCGCTATGTGCCGGCGTTCATCACCTTCATCGGCAACAAGCTGTCGAACAGCGCCACCGCATTTTACCAGAAGAATTTCGGCGTCAACGTCACCGAGTGGCGGATCATCTCGCAGCTGGCGATCGAGCCGGGGATTCCCGCCTCCCGGATCTGCCAGGTGATCGGCTTCGACAAGGGGCCGGTCAGCCGCAACCTCGCGGCGCTGCAGAAGCGCGGCCTGCTGACGATCCGTACCGCGCCCGACGACGGCCGCACCCATTCGATCACGCTGACCGCACGCGGCCGCGCCGTCCACGACAAGGTCATCGTCGCAGCGCTGGAGCGGGAGCGGCGGCTGCTGTCGTGCCTGAAGAAGGACGAGCGCGAGGTGCTGATCGACCTGCTGCGCCGGCTGCACGAGAATCTCGGCGCCGTAACCGGGCAAAGCACGACCTGACCGCACGGCGGGGCCCTGCGCCACCGCGGCATTCACCGGCTGTTCCAAGCGTGCTGCTCGTACGCTGCTGCGCAACATGATCCTCCCAAATGCGAGGCCGTTGACCGGCCCTGTCCCGATTGGGGCAAAACTCGCACAGATTAGTTGCTATGGCAACTAAAAATACGAGCCGATGCGGAGCAAAAGCTCCAGGGAACCGATACAGTCGGGACGAGCGGACGGTCCGCCAATCGTGCCACAACTCGGTGTCGTCCCGGCCTCCGAGCCGGGACCCATAACCACCGATGCTGATTATTGCACGCCAGCGGAACGACGACCTTCGTTCACAACGTCGGCCGCGGAGTATGGGTCCCTGCTTTCGCAGGGACGACAGCGGTGGGCGTGGCATCCTCCCAGCGACCCACCGGCGCAAATCGCGTCACGAGCCCGTGCAGGCGATCGGCTCGGACGACGCGTCGTCCTCCAGGACCGCCACCGCTGCAGCGCGGCGCGTCAGCACGGCGCGCTGGTTGATGTAGCCCTTGTCGGTGATCTCGCCGCCGTCGACCGAGGCCGGCTCGGCGAGCAACAGCGCACGGGTGGAATGGCCGGAGGAATGGCCGCCTTGCGCCTTCAGCTTTGCCAGCCCCTGCCCGATCACGGAACGGACTGCCGGGTGATCGATCACCTCGCGTACATCGGCGGTCTCGGCCAGCCCCGCCAGAGAACGGCAGGCGGCCAGATTCGGGAACACCAGGAAGCGCACCTCATCGCGGCCGTGGCCCGTCACGACGATATCCTGCGCGAGCGGTGCAAGCGCCGCGATGCCGGCGACGCGCAAGGTGCCGACACTGACCCAGGTTCCGGAATTGAGTTTGAAATCCTCCGCCACCCGGCCGTCGAAGAACAGGCCGAGATCCGGCCGGTCAGGATCGGCGAAGGTGACGGCGTCCCCGATCATGTAGAAGCCTTCGTCGTCGAAGGCCTCCGCGGTGAGTTCGGGCGCCTTCCAATAGCCCGGAGTGACATTGGGCCCGCGCACGCGCACCTCGAGCTTGTCGCCCGACGGCACGAGCTTGAGCTCGGTGCCGGGAATCGGCACGCCGATATTGCCGGAGCGGTTTGCCAGGAAGTGGCAATCGGTCGCCAGCGGCGAGGTCTCGGTCGAGCCCCAGGCCGACACCATCGGCAGCCTGCGGCCGACCGTCTGCAGCGACAATTCCTCCAGCGCATCCCACAGATTCTGCGGCAGCGCCGCGCCGGCATAGAAGGCGAATTTGGTGCCCGCGAAGAACTTGCGGCGCAGTTCCTCGTCGGTGCGGAGTGCCGCGATCAGCATGTCGAAGCCGCGTGGCACATTGAAATAGACCGTCGGCACCACGCTGCGCAGATTGGCGAGCGAGGTCGCGAACAGACCCGGCGCCGGCTTGCCGCCGTCGATATAGAGCGTGCCGCCGTTGCGCAGCACCAGGTTGAAATTGTGGTTGGCGCCGAAGGTGTGGCTCCAGGGCAGCCAGTCCAGAATGACGAGTTCGGCGCCCGGTTGCTCCAGGAACGTCCAGGTCTGCGCCTTGGCCTGCTGGCTCGAGGTCAGCATGCGCTGGGTGTTGATCACGGCCTTCGGCGTGCCGGTCGAGCCCGAGGTGAACAGGAATTTTGCGATCGTGTCCGGCGTCACCGCGGCTAAGGCCTTTGCCACGTCCGGCGATTCCAGCGTCGCTGCAATGGCTGGGAATGCCAGCGCGTCGGCATCATCGATATTGCCGCTGACAATGGTTGCGCGATGCAGCGGCTTGATCGCGACAAGCGCGGCGGAGAACGGCTTCGTGCCCGCGACATAGATCGCGCCGGGATCGAGCAGGCTGATCATGCCTTTCAGCTTGTCGAAGTCCTTCGACATCAGCGAATAGGCCGGCGAGATCGCGGCCGAGGGCACGCCGACATGCTGCGCGGCGAGCGCGAACAGCGCGTGATCGATGCCGTTGTCGGAGAGGATGACGAGTGGCCGCTCGGTGCTCAGCCCTTGCGCCAAAATCCACGATGCAGCGCGCCGTACGATCCCGAGCGCGTCGCGATAGCTGACGGTGGTCCAGGGCGCCTCGGTGCTGGTGTGCTCTCCGAGGAAGATGCGATCCGGTGCCTGCCGCGCCCAATGCTCCAGCCAGTCGCCGATGCAGCGGGCGCTTTCTTTCAAGGGCGTGGTGGAGCGGACCAGGATGCTGCCGTCGCCACGTCGATCCGCCACGATGGCAGGCGTCGCGAACAGGCTATTCGGATTGTCTGCGCTGACGGCAGCCATGGCTTCCTCCTCGCCCGTGTCGTTTCGGGATCGCGCCGCAACATGATGCGGCGCACTGATCCCTGCGGGGCTCTTTGGCGATAATGTTGCGGACATCAATTGTTGTCGTCAACAACAATCTTTCCCTCCTGAAGGCGACGCGCTAGCATCGCAGTCATGGCAAGCAAGCAAAAGACTTCGCGCAAGGCGGCAGCAGCGGCAATCCGCCGGCCCCGCGCGCGGGCGGCCAATGACGGGGCGTATGCCGGCGACACCGGTGACGACATCGGCCTTGACGCACTGGTCGGCCACGCCGGCTATGCGGTGCGGCGCTTCCAGCTCTGGATCTTCCAGGACTTCATCAAGACGCTGGCGACCGTCGATATCCGTCCGACCCAATATTCGGTCATGACCGTGATCGGGGCCAATCCAGGCCTCAGCCAGATGGCGGTCGCCAAGCGGCTCGGGATCGAGCGCGCGCGGCTGGTGCATCTGCTCGACAGCCTCGAGGAGCGCGACTTCGTCAGCCGCATCCCCTCGGCCACCGACCGCCGCTCCCACGCACTGCATCTGACCACGCGCGGCAAGACCGCACTGGCGCAGTTCAAGCGGCTCGCCGCCGAGCACGAGCGGCATGTCGCCGAGAAGATCGGCAAGGAAAACCGCGAGCGGCTGCTGCAGATACTCGCCTGCTTCACCTGATCCCGCGGCCGGATTTCGGCCTGGTCACACCTGCTCTAAAATTAGGCATCGACACTCGCAAGTCAGCCTGCATCAGCTACCAGCGAGCATTTCAAACAGCTGATATTGTGTAATAATTCGTCGCATCGCGACCGCGGATGAATTGTACACAATGGCACATTGCTTGCTTCGATCAGGCTGCAATTCCCTCGCGGCGGGCACCCCATGCCCAGTCGCTCAACAGACGAGCCAACCACGTGACTGAAACTGTCGCCGCGATCGTTGCCGCACACCGCACCAAGACCATGACGCCGGCGCAAACCGTGGCGAGCAGCTACCAGCGCATTCGCGAGCACAACGATCCCGCCATCTTTATCAGCCTGCGCGACGAGCAGGAGGCGCTCGCCGAAGCCGAGCGGCTCACGGACCCGACGCTGCCGCTTTATGGCGTGCCGGTCGCCGTGAAGGACAATATCGACGTCGCGGGGCTGCCGACCACCGCCGCCTGCCCGGCATTCTCCTATCTGCCCGCGAAGGATTCCACTGTTGTCGCCAGGCTGCGCGCGGCCGGCGCCATCATCATCGGCAAGACCAATCTCGACCAGTTCGCCACCGGCCTGGTCGGCGTGCGCTCGCCCTACGGCATTCCCAGGAACCCGGTGCGCGGCGACCTCGTGCCGGGTGGATCGAGCTCGGGCTCTGCGGTCGCGGTGTCGGCGGGCCTCGTGCCGCTGTCGCTCGGTACCGACACCGCGGGCAGCGGCCGCGTCCCGGCGATGCTCAACAATATCGTCGGGCTCAAGCCGAGCCTCGGGCTGATCTCGAACGCAGGGCTGGTGCCGGCCTGCCGCACGCTCGACTGCATTTCGGTGTTCTCGCTCACCGTCGATGACGCATTGGCCGCGCTTGCCGTGATGGCCGGGCCTGACGATGCCGATCCGTTCTCGCGCGACCGGCCGCTCGGGCCGCTCGCGGCGTTCCCGGCGAAGCTGAAGCTCGGCATTCCCAAGAGCGGCCAGCTGATCTTCTTCGGCGATCGCGAAGCCGAAACGGCCTATGGCGCGGCACTGACACGCTGGCAGGCGCTCGGCGCCGAACTCGTCGAGTTCGACCTCGAGCCGTTCTACGAGACCGCGCGGCTGCTCTATGAGGGCCCGTGGGTCGCCGAGCGCTATCTCGTGATCCGCGACCTGCTGGCATCGTCGCCCGACGCGATCCATCCGGTGACCCGCGAGATCACCATCGGCGGCGCGCGGCCGACCGCGGCCGATACATTCGCCGCGCTCTATCGCCTGCAGGCGCTGCGCGGCGTGGCCGCGCGCACCTTCGCGCAACTCGACGCAATCGTGCTGCCGACCGCCCCGACGGTCTATTCCACCGCCGACGTGCTGGCCAACCCGATCGAGCTCAACTCGCGGCTCGGCACCTACACCAACTTCGTCAACCTGCTCGATCTCTGCGGCCTCGCGCTGCCGGCGGCGATGCGTCCCGACGGCGCGCCGTTCGGCATCACGCTGCTCGCTCCTGCCGGCTGCGATGCGAAGCTTGCCGGCATGGGCCGCGTGTTCCACGCCGACACCGGACTTGCGCTCGGCGCGAAGGCGCTGCCGCAGCCGCCGCTGGCCGCTGTCCCGGCGCAGGCCAGCGCCGACGAGATCACGATCGCGGTGGTCGGCGCGCATCTCTCCGGCATGGCGCTGAATCATGAGCTGACGACGCTCGATGCGCGGCTGCTGGAAGCGACCACCACCGCAGCGGACTACAAGCTCTATGCTCTCGACACCACGCCGCCGAAACCCGGCATGCTGCGTATCGAGGCCGGCGCGGGTGCATCGATCAAGCTCGAGCTCTGGGCAATGTCGGCCGCCGCGTTCGGAAAATTCGTCGCCGCGATTCCGCCGCCGCTCTCGATCGGCACGGTCCGGCTCGCCGACGGACGGCAGGCCAAGGGCTTCATCGTCGAGCCGGCCGCGATCCATGGCGCGAAGGATATCTCGGCCTATGGCGGCTGGCGGGCGTTCATGGCGGAGAAGGCAAAAGCGTAGCCGCCAGGCTGGTGCGCTCCCTTGCCTCGCACCCTCGTCATTGCGAGCGAAGCGAAGCAATCCATATCTCCGCGTGGATGGACAGATGGATTGCTTCGTCGCTTCGCTCCTCGCAATGACGGGAGGAGCGAGTGCTACACCGACACCGCGTAGGTCTCGTACTCCCCGCGCACCTGCTCGATATGGGCGCGCATCGCCGCAGCAGCCCCTGTCTTGTCGCCGCGCAGGATGGCGACGACGACGCGGTCGTGCTCGGCGTGGGATTTTGCCAGACGCCCGAGATTGCGGAACTGGGCGCGGCGGAACGGCTGCACCCGCACCCGCGTCGCCAAGGTGATCTCGGCGATGTAAGCGTTCTGCGAGCCGGCATAGATCGCGTTGTGAAAGCGCTCATTGACCTCGTGGAAGCGCTCGGGATTGCCGGTGTAGCTCAAGACCCGCAGCTCCTCGTGGATCGCCTCCAGCGCATGGCGCTCCGCCGGCGTCATGCGTTCGGCGGCAAGGCCGGCGCACATCGCCTCGAGCTCGGCCATCGCCTCGAACATGCCGGTGAGTCTTTCAAGGGAGGGCCGCGCCACCACCGCGCCGCGATGCGCGCGAGCATCGATCAGGCCGCTCGCGGCCAGCTGCCGCAACGCCTCGCGCACCGGGGTCCGCGAGACATTGAAGCGGCGCGCAAGGTCAGTCTCATCGAGACCGGCGCCGGGCGGCAGCGTGCCGCGCACGATCTCGTCGGCGAGTTGCAGGCGCAGCTCTTCGGCGCGCGTGACCTTGTCGACCAGCGACGACGGGCGATCGACGCGCGGCACGGCCGGCTCGGGTTCAGTGGCTTGCTGCGTGCGGGTCGGAAGATCGTCCAGGCTCATGATTCAAGCGCTCTTGTTCAAACGCCTTTAGGCTCGTCGATGACGCTGACATGCGCCGCGACGATTCTCCAGCCCTCGGGGAAGCGAATCCACGTCTGCATCTGCCGCCCCACCCTACCCGGAGTGCTGTCCCGATAGAACAGCGTCGAGGCGATCGCGGTGTCGCGGCCATAGGTCGTGATCACGGTACGATCGATCTTGCGCATCAGGCCGACCGGCGAGCGCCCGGCGCGAAACGCCATGATCTCGGCGTAGCCATAAAGGTTCTCGCCGATGCCATAGCGCAGCGTGCGGCTGTCGTTGCGGAACAGCTCGTCGAGCACAGCGACGTCGTTCGACACCAGCGCCTTCTCATATCGCTGGAACTGCGCGGTGACTTCAGCAACCACATCGGGAAGATCGATGTCCATACTAGAATCCCCTTGGCGCCGGCGCGACCACGACGCCCATCTGTTCCAGCGCGTAGGCGACCCGCAGCGCAATGTCCTCGCGCCAGGGCGCGGCAATAATCTGAACGCCGATCGGCATCGGTTCAAGCGGCACCGGCACGGCGGCCACCGGCAGGCCGATGAAGGAGATCGGCTGGGTATGGAGACCGATATTGGGACGCACCGGAAGCTCGACCCCATCAAGGGTAAAGGTGGCCTGACCGATCTTCGGCGCGGTGCACGGGGTTGCCGGCGCCAGGATCACGTCGACCGACTGGAACAGCTCCAGCACCCTGGCACGATACCAGCGGCGGAACTTCTGCGCCTTGTCGACATGAACCGCCGGGACCATCGCGCCCGAAAACAAGCGATCGCGCACCGCCGGATCGAAATCATTCGGACGCTTGCGCAGCCGATCGAGGTGCAGCGCGGCGCCCTCGGTCGTGGTGATAATGAAGGCCGCCGCACGGGCACGCGCGGCTTCCGGCAGCTCCACGACCTGCGTCGCGCCGAGCGCCTTTGCGACGCACGCGATTGCTTCGACCGCCTCCGGCAACAGATTCTGCTGGAAATAGCCGCCGGCGATCGCAACCCGCAGCCCGCTGATCCCTTCGGTCAGCAGCGGCGTTGTGGGCTCGACCGGTCGCGCGACGCAGGCGGGATCATCAGTGTCGGGCCCCTGCATGACGTCGTATGCGAGGGCGAGATCCTTCACGCTGCGCGCGAACGGACCGAGATGATCGAGGCTTGCGACGAACGGAAAGGAGCGCGCACGCGACAGCCGGCCATAGGTCGGCTTCAGGCCGAAGATGCCGCAGAATGACGACGGCACCCGGATCGAGCCGTTGGTATCGGAGCCGAGCGCGATCGGCACCAGCGCGCCGCCGACGGCACTGCCGGAGCCCCCCGAGGAGCCGCCGGCCATCCGCGCCGGATCGTGCGGATTGCGCGACGGACCGTCATGCGCGTTCTCGCCGGTGAAGTCGTAGGCGTACTCGCCCATGTTGAGCGCGCCGACCAGCACGGCACCGGCCGCTTCCATCCGCTCGATCAGCGTCGCGTCGCGCGGCGAGGCCGGCAGGTCGCGATTGATCTTCGAGCCGGCGCGGGTCGAGAGCCCTTGCACATCGAACAGGTTCTTCACCGCGAACGGTACGCCGGCGAGCGGGCCGACGGATTTTCCGGCTGCGATCTCCGCATCGATCGTACGCGCCTTCGCGCGGGCGCGATCGGGGGTCACGTCGGTGAAGGCATTGAGGACCTTGTCGTGAACAGCGATACGCGCAAGCGCAGCTTCGGTCGCAGCGAGGGCGGTGATCTTGCGGCTTGAGACGGCTTGCGCGGTCTCGGCGGCCGACATGGACGCGGGAGTTTCGGACATCGCGATCTCAGGCCGAATAGATCGCAGCCGACGCGGCGTCATCGGGCAGCGGGAAGTCATCGACCAGTTTCGCCAGCCGCAGCGCGACCTCTAGGTTGGCGCACACCGCCGGACGCCAGGCGTCGTCCAGCGGCAGCTCCATCGCGCGGGCGGCGGCATTCACGTAGTCGTCGAGATGATCGGCCATTTCGCTCCCAGTGAGTTTTTCAAGCAACCGGCAACGGCGGATGCGGGATCGCCGTCAGCAGTTCTTTTGTATAGGCATCCTGCGGATTGCCCAAGACGTGTTCGGACGTGCCCTGCTCCACGATGCGGCCGGCGCGCATCACGATGACGCGATCGCACAGCAGGCGCACCACGTTGAGGTCGTGCGACACGAACAGATAGCTCATGCCCATCGACTGCTTGAGGTCCTGCAGCAGATTGAGCACAACGGCCTGCACGGAGACATCGAGCGCCGCGGTCGGCTCGTCGAGGATCACGAGCTTCGGATGCAGCGCAATGGCGCGCGCGATGCCGACGCGGGCCTTCTGGCCGCCGGACAGCTGATGCGGAAAGCGATCCAGCAGATTGACCGGCAAGCCGACCAGCCGTGCCAGCTCCTCGCAGCGGTCGCGGAGCGCGTCGCGCCCTTTGATGTCGCCGAGTTGCATGATCGGGTCCGCGATCGCGCGCGCCGCGGTGAAGCGCGGGTTGAGGCTGTCGGTCGGATCCTGGAACACCATCTGGATCTGGCTGCGCCGCGGCAGCCGCGCAAAGGATTGCGGCAGGATGCCGCCGATGTTCTCGCCGTCGAACATGATGCGGCCGGAGGTCTGGTCCAATAGCCGCATCACCATCATCGACGTCGTCGACTTGCCGCAACCGGATTCGCCAACCAGGCCGACGCTCTCGCCATGGTCGATCTGGAAACTGATGCCGTCGACGGCGCGGAAGATGTCTTCCTCGACCGGCGGCTTGCGGCCGAACAGCTTTGTCAGCACCGAGCCCGCGCCCTGGCGGGGGTATTCCTTGACGAGCTTTTCGACTGACAGGAGGGGCTGCCCGCGCTCCACAGGCGCAGGCACGGCCGCGGTCCCGGCCGTCGTCGGCGCCTCATCCTCCTCCGGCAACAAATCCCTGAGCGACACTCCCAGCCGCGGCGTCGCGCGCATCAGCTTCTTCGTGTAGTCGTGCTGGGGCGCGGCGAAGATGTCGGCCGACTTTGCGGTCTCGACCACGCGGCCCTTCTCCATCACCACGACGCGGTCGCAATAGGCGGCGGCGAGGCCGAGATCGTGCGTGATCAGGATCGTCGACATCGCGCGGCGCCGCGTCAATTCGACGATCAAATCCATCACCGCCTTCTGGGTGGTGACGTCGAGGCCGGTGGTCGGCTCGTCGGCGATCAGAAGCTGCGGATTACATGCCAGCGCCAGCGCGATGACGACGCGCTGGCACATGCCGCCGGACAGTTCGAACGGATAGGCGTGATAGCGCTCGCGCGGCCGCGCGATCTTGACTTGCTCCAGCGCCTCGATCGCGGTCTCGCCGCGGTCGGTGACCTGGGCCTGCTGCACATGCTGGCGCAGCACGTCCTCGATCTGGTGCCCGACCTTGCGGATCGGATTGAGCGCGGCGCGCGGATTCTGGAAGATCATCGAGACTTCGCGGCCGCGCAGATCGCGCATCTGGCTTTCGGTCGCCCCCTTGACGTCGATGCCGGAGAACATCACCGAGCCCTCGGCGATCCGCCCCGCCCGATCGAGGATGCGCATCACGGCGTATGATGTCACCGACTTGCCGGAGCCGGACTCGCCGACGATGCCGACGGTCTCGCCCTTGGCCACCGTGATGTTGACGTGCTGCACCGCCTTGACGATGCCACGGCGGGTGGTGAACTCGACCGTGAGGTCGCTGACGTCAAGCAACGGCTGCGCGGTCATGCGCGACTCCCACAAAATATCGAAAACAACCCCATGCAAAGGAGCGGAGCGGTAGCGTGACACCGCGCCGAGACAATCATCACGTCCTCCGCTCGTTCAGCTCGTCATGCGCGCGCTTGACCCGCGCATCTTCTATCAGACCCTCAACTTGCGTCATTGCGAGCGTAGCGAAGCAATCCATCGCACAGCATAACGGATAGATGGATTGCTTCGTCGCTTCGCTCCTCGCAATGACGGCTCGCATCACGTCCTCCGCTGCGGGTCGACGATGTCGCGCAGGCCGTCGCCGAGCAGGTTGAAGCAGAACACGGCGATCATCAGCGCGAGGCCGGGGAATAGCGCGATCCACCATTCGCCGGACACCATGAAGCCGGCGCCCTCGGCGACCATGATGCCCCACTCCGCGGTGGGCGGCCGGACGCCGAGCCCGATGAACGACAGGCCCGCGGCATTGAGGATCGCATAGCCCATGGTCAGCGACATCTGCACGATCATGATCGGCATGATGTTGGGCAGGATGTGCCCGAGCAGGATGCGGTACTCGCCATTGCCGGACAGCCGCGCCGCCTGCACGAAGCCGGCGTTGCGGCGGACGTTGGCTTCCGCGCGCGCGACGCGGGCATAGAGCGGAAAGTTCACGATCGCGGTCGCGATGATGATGTTCTGCACGGTGTTGCCGAGCGCCGCGACGATGCCCATCGCGAGCACGAACAGCGGAAACGCCATAATGGTGTCGGCGATCCGGCCGACGATGCGATCGGTCCAGCCGCCGAAATAGCCGGCGGCGATGCCGGCGAGCCCGCCCATCAGGAACACCAGCACGACGGAGGCCACCGCGATGAAGGTGTCGAGCCGGGTTGCGACGATGACGCGGCTGAAGATGTCGCGGCCGAGCTGATCGGTGCCGCACCAGTGCGCCGCGGACGGCGGCTTCAATGCCGCCGCGGTGTCGGACGCGAGCGGGTCGTACGGCACCACGTACGGACCGAACAGCGCGGCGAACATGATCAAGATCAAGAGCACGAAGGCGAAGCCGGTGACCTTGTTCTCGCCCAGCACATAGCGCGTCTGTTCGAAGACTGCGGCGAGCCCGGAGGTGCGGGCGGGACCTGCGGGTTCGACGGTCGGCGCAACGCTGCTCATGCTCTAACCCTCCAGCCGGACGCGCGGATCGATCACGCCGTAGAGGATGTCGATCAACAGATTGAGCAGCACGTACATGACCGCCATGGTCAGCACGAAGCCTTGGACGGGCGCGAAATCGGACGCGATCAGCGCCTCCACCGCGTAGGAGCCGATGCCGGGCCAGGCGAACACCTTCTCCACCAGCACATTGGCCCCGAGCAGGAAGGAGAACACCATGCTGAGCGTGGTGATGACCGGCAGCATCGCGTTTCGGAACGCGTAGGTCACGATCACCTTGCCGGGCGACAGGCCGCTGGCGCGCGCGGTGCGGACGAAATCCGACGCCAGCACCGCCAGCATCGAGGCCCGCGTCATGCGCGCGATCGGCGCCAGCGAGAAGATCGCGAGCGTCACCGCCGGCAGGATCAATTGGCTAAGCGCCGAACGAAAAGCCTCGAAGTCGCGCGCGATCAGCGTGTCGATCAGATAGAAGCCGGTGACCGTCGGCGGCGCGCTATAGAACACGTCGAGCCGGCCGAGCGGCGCGGGCGCCCAGCCGAGCCGGAAGTAGAACACGTAAACCAGCACGAGCCCGGTGAAGAACACCGGCAACGATACGCCGGCCGTCGTGGTGACGCGGCAGAGATGATCGATCCAGGAGCCCGGCCGCGTCGCCGCCAGCACGCCGAGCGGGATCGCGATCACGATCGAGACAACGAGGCCGAGCAAAGTGAGTTCGGCCGACGCCGGCAGGCGGTTGCGTAACTCGGCGGCGACAGGCTGGCCGGTGGTGAGCGAGGTGCCGAGATCGCCGTGGGCGAGATCGCCGGTGTAGCGCACGAACTGCTCGATCAGCGGCTTGTCGAAGCCGAGCTTCTTCCTGATCTGATCGACCGCCTCCTTGGTCGCGGCTGGGCCAGCGAAATAAGCCGCGGGATCGCCCGGCAACGCGCGCGTCAACAGGAACGTCACGATCACGACCCCGATCAGCGACGGGATCGCGAACAGCAGCCGCTTGCCGATCAGGGTCAGCATGGGCGCCTCGCGATTTGCAACTGCAATGCCCCGACGGGACTGGCAGGGCCCCCTGCCCTCTTCCGGGTGAGGACAATCGCATATGACATCTGAGGAGATCGTCCGCGGGCCTCCTTCGCCTCTCCCGCTTGCGGGGGAGGCCGACGCGCGCTCAGCGCGCGTCGGGTGGGGGCTCTCTCCACAATGTGACTCGCGGAGAGAGCCCCCACCCCAACCCTCCCCCGCAAGCGGGAGAGGGAGCCGACTGCCGATGCCGATGCGTCGCGGACCATCGACATGATCCTCACCCCTTCGCCATCGCGCGATAGTCGAGGCGGCGGTGGAACCAGTATTGGTAGCCCGAGATGTTCTTCTGCATCGCGACGTTGACGAACGGCTGATAGAGCGGGATGCGCGGGATGTCGGCGTAGGCGAGATCGACGAAGCCCTTGACGTCGGCGTCGTAGGCCGCGGTGTCGCCGTTGGCGGCGGCGATGCGCGCGCCGTCGATGAGCTTGTCCATTTCCGGCGACTTGTAGCTCATCGTGTTGAAGATTGAATTGTTGCCGTGATAGCACCAGTAGAAGAAGTACTCGGGGTAATCGAGCCAGCCCGAGAACACGTTGGTGAACAGCGGCATTTCCTTCTTGGCGAGCTCGGTGCGCCAGTTGGCGCCGGGCACCTTGTTGATCGTGGTCTTGATGCCGAGCTGCCCGAGGCTCTCCTGCACCAAGACGCAGAGCGGCTCATTGACGCCAGCGAAATTCAGGTCGAACGAGATCGTGGTCTCGAAGCCGTTGGCGTAGCCGGCTTCAGTGAGCAGCGCCTTGGCCTTCTCCATGTCGGTGAAATACTTGGTCGGCTGCGGCCAGGCCACCTCGGTCGGCTTGTCCCTGGCCGCGCCGAACATCGGGTTGGCGAGACCGAACAGCACCGCATCCATGATTTTTTGGTAGGGCATCGCGTAGGCCATCGCCTGCCGCACCTTCGGATTGTCGAACGGCGGCTTGGTGACGTTCATGCCGATATACTGGATGCCGTTGGAGAACGGCAGCGAGACCACGTTGAGCTTGCCGTTCGCCTTCATCTCCTGGAAGTCCTTGAACGGCAGCTCGTAGGAGATGTCGGCATCACCGCGCTCGAGCAGCGCCCGGCGGTTGCCGGCCTGCGGCACCATGCGCCAGATCACGCGCTTGATCTTCGGCAGGGGACCGCAGACCCAATCGTCGTTGCGCTCCATGACGACTTCGGTGCCGGCGGTCCATTTGGTCACCTTGTAGGCGCCGGAGCCCGCGGTCTGCTGCTTGGTGAATTCGAGACCCCAGGGATCCTTTTCGCTGGCGTTCTTCTTGACCAGCTCGGAGTTGACGACACAGGGCACGATCACAGCGAGGTCGGGGATCGTGAGCTTGTCCTTCCTGAGGAAGTCGACGCGCACCGTATGGTCGTCGACGATCACGAACTGCTCGGGCTTGGTCAGCGAGCCCGCGCTCATCTGGAAGGTCGGGAAGCCGCCGACAGAGACGGCACGGTCGAGCGACCATTTGACGTCCTTCGCCGTGACAGGCGTGCCGTCATGGAATTTGGCGTTCTTGCGCAGCTTGAAGGTGACCGACATGTCGCCGATGTTGAAATCCTCGGCGAGCTCGGGTTTGAACTTGTCGCGGTCGTAGTAAGGCACGCCGCCCGGGCCGCTCTTCATCTCGTGGCTGATCAGGCGGTCGTAGCAATTCCACGACACCTCATAGCCGGGCACGTTGGTGCCGACGCCGTGGATATCGAGATTGTTGGGACCGCCCTCGGAGACGATCAGCAGCGTCTCGGCGCGCGCATCGGCCTTGGCCGGCGACCAGATCGCAGGCGCGGTCGGCGCCAGCGCCCCCGCGGCCAGTCCAGACACCGATTTGAGGAAATCGCGACGCTTCATGTGATGCTCCAACGCCCGGGAGCGGGCCTTGGAACTCAGTTCGCAAGGATTGTGCCAACCCTTAACGAAGGCTTATGAGGGAGTTAACGCGCTGTAATATTTGAAAAAATCAACGATGGTATCTTAGACTGCCGTCCGAGGAGGGACATGAAATTGCATACAAAGGCCGGAAGTTTGCTCAAAATATATGCACAGCACAAAGGATGCTTGTTTTGTGGCCGTGCGCCGATGGCTAGCACTCCTGCGCAGCGGGAAGGCTGCCAGCGTCATTGCGAGCGAAGCGAAGCAATCCATTAGGCCGCAAGCGCGGATAGATGGATTGCTTCGTCGCTGGCGCTCCTCGCAATGACGGCAGAGGGAGCACCCTGGCGCGGTAGTGCTAGCCCGGCCAGATCAGCTCCTGCAACTTCACGAAGTCATCGACCCGGTCCGGCCAGCCCGCGATGCAGATGTGCCGCAGCGGATCGCTCGCCGAGTGCAGCATCATGAGCGCCATCAGCCGCCGCTTCAGCGTGAAATTCACCTCACTGCGCGGGATGCCGAAGCCGTCGAACAGGCTGCGCACAAGGCGAGGATGCCCGGCGGCCATGAAGGCGCTGGGACCGAGCAAATCGTATTCGCCCCATCCGGTCCGGACGTCGCCGAAGTCGAACAGGCCGGCGACGTGCCAGCCGTCGGCCCGGCGGCCGAGCAGAAAATTCTCCGGGATGTACTCGCCGGTCAGGATCACCGGCGGCGCGTGCATCGGGATCAACTCAGTGGCGTCACGCAGCAGATCATCGAGCGATGTGCGGAATTTCGCCGGCAGGCCGAGCCGTTCATGCCGCGCCCGGCACTGCGCGATCTGGGTTCGCATGAAGGCCTCCCAGCGCGGCTCGATCGCAAGCAGGCCGCCGGGCGGCACGCGCTGCACGTCGGCGATCACGGCGCCGATCTCGGCGAGCACGCGCTCCTGCTCGGCTTCCGTCAACGATGGCCAGACCTCCGAGCCGACCGTGCCGGCGAGGTGCGTAATGACGAGATAAGGCCAGCCGTCGCGCTCCCCCTCCGCGACGAGGTCGGGGATCGGAATGCCGAGCCGTCCCCGTAACTGCGCGAGCGCGCCGCGCTCGGACACGAATTGCGGGCGCAGGAACGGCGGGAAAAGTTTCAGGATCAGGTCGCCGTCGAGCCCGACGACGAGGTTGGTGCCGGTCGAGAACACATGCGGCGTAGCGCATGATAGCCCGCGGCCATCGGCAATATCGCGCGCGACCGGCAGCCAGCGCGACGTGTCGCCGCGCCAGGCGCGGTAGGTGTCGTAGGTGGTGATGGGTGGAAGGAGCGCAGTCATATAACAATCGTCATTGCGAGGAGCGCAGCGACGAAGCAATCCATAGCCGAGCGTGGGGCATGATGGATTGCTTCGCTTCGCTCGCAATGACGGGGGAAGAGCGGCTGCACCATCACCGGTCCGGATTGGCGCGCTCGAACTGGCGCAGCAGACGGTTGCCGCGCTCGACGGCGTTGTCCATCGCGGCCTGCGCCGAACGCTTGCCGGCGAACACCTGCTCGAGCTCCTCCTCGATCACATCGCGGACCAGCACGAACGAGCCGAGACGGACCCCCCTCGACTTGTCGGTCGGCGGCTTCAGCGTGACCTCCTCGATCGAGATCGAGGCGCCGGGATTGCGATCGTAGAAGCCCTGCGCGCGGCTGAGATCGAACGCGGCGCGGGTGATCGGCAGATAGCCCGTGTTCTGATGCCAGTCCGCCTGCACCTCGGCCCGCGACAGATAGGCGAAGAATTTTGCCACCCCGGCATATTCAGCGCGCGGCCGGTCGCGCAGCACCCACAGCGTGGCGCCACCGATGATCGAGTTCTGCGGCGCGCCCTGCACGTCGGCCTCGTACGGCATCATGCCGTAGCCGACCTCGAATTTCGAATTGGCCTTGATGTCGGCGCGGGTGCCCGACGAGCCGATGAAGATGCCGCACTCGCCCTTCTGGAAGCGCGGCTCGGCCGCCTGCCCGCGGCCGCTGTAGTCGAACGACTTGTCGGCCTGCCACTGCGCGAGCTGCGCGATATGACGCACCACGATCGGGTTGTTGAAGACCAGCTGCGCGTCGAGCCCGGCAAAGCCGTTGGCCCTGGTCGCGATTGGCAGATTGTGGAAGGCGGAGAAATTCTCGACATTGATCCAGGACGGCCATGACGTGGTGACGCCGCACATCGCGCCGGCCGCGCGCAGCCGCTTCGCCATCGTACCGAGCTCGGCCCAGGTCTTCGGCGGCTCGCTCGGATCGAGCCCGGCGGAGCGGAACATATCCTTGTTGTAGTAGAGGATCGGCGTCGAGGCGTTGAACGGGAACGACAGCATGTTGCCATCGACATCGGCATAGTAGCCGGCGACCGCGGGCAGGTAGGCCTGTGGCACGAACGCCTCCGACTGATCGCGCATCAGCTCGAACACCGGATAGATCGCGCCGCGCGCCGCCATCATGGTTGCGGTGGCAATCTCGTTGACCTGAACGATCGCCGGCTGGCTGCGCGAGCGGAAGGCGAAGATCGCCGCGGTGACGGTCTCGGTGTAGTTGCCCTTGTAGGCGGGCACGATCCGGTAGTCGGATTGCGAGGCGTTGAAGTCGGCGGCGAGCTTCTCGAGCTGCTTGCCGAGCTCGCCCGACATCGCGTGCCACCACATGATATCGGTCGCCGCTTGCGCCGGCGCCACAAGCAGAAGGGTCACGACGAGGAGATGCAGGAGCTTCAAGGCAAGCTTCAAGGCGAACTTCACGACGAGTCGTTCCCGGGTGCGAGCACGCCGTCATAAGGCGCTACAACCGCAAATTCAATCGACACCGCAAGTTGCAGCGCCGAATTAACGCTTGGCCGATGGGCGAACCATCGCCATTCTGCTAAAAAGCGTTGAACCTTTTCCTCCCGCCCTGGACACAAATCACAAGGGGAAATGCAGCCTGTGTACCGCCGCGCCGGCCTTTCGCGGACAATAACGCTTGCCGTCGCGCTGTTATGGGCAGCGGTTTCGGCGAGTGCTTTTGCGCGCGAGTTCCGCACCGCCGACACCCAGAATGAAGACTATCCGACCGTCCAGGCGCTGAATTACATGGACCGTCTGATCGCCGAACACACCGGCGGCCGGCACCGCATCGTGGTCTTCCATTCCCGCCAGCTCGGCGAGGAAAAGGAGACGCTGGAGCAGACCCGGGTCGGGGCCATCGATCTGAACCGGACCAATGTCGCGCTGATCGGGACCATGGTGCCGTCCGTCAACGTGCTGGCGATGCCGTTCCTGTTTCGATCACATGAGCACCTGCAGCATGTGCTGGACGGGCCGATCGGCAACGAGATCCTCGGCAGTCTCGAGGCCCACGGCTTCGTCGGGCTCACCTTCTACGATTCCGGCGGCCGCTCGATCTATAACAGCGTGCGCCCGGTGCGTTCGCTCGACGACCTCAAGGGGTTGCGGCTGCGCGTGCAGCAATCCGAACAGATGTCGGATATGATCCGCGCGCTCGGCGCCCAGCCGGTCCAGATGGCCTACGGCCAGGTAATGACCGGGCTTGCCAACCGGCTGATCGACGGTGCCGAGAACAACTGGCCGTCCTTCGTCACCACCGGCCACTACAAATATGCCGGCTATTACACGTTGACCCAACACACCGTGAGCCCCGAAGTGCTGGTGATGTCGCGCAAGGCCTGGGCCAGCCTCTCGCCCGACGAGCAGACCATCTTCCGCGACGCCGCGCAGCGCTCCAGCCTTTACATGCGCGAGAAGTGGCGGGATCTCGAGGAGCGCTCGCGCAAGCAGGCGGAGCTTGCGGGCGTGAAGGTCGTGACCGACTTCGACCGCAAGCCGTTCGAGGCGGCGATGGCCGGCATCTATGCCAAGGCCGAGCGCGATCCGGCGATCGCAGCGCTGATCGAACGCATCCGCAACGTGGAGTGACCGGATCTTGGACGCACCTCAACAGGACGTGACGATGCGACGACCGGCGGCCTTCGGGCCGCAGGGCCGCTTCCGCATCGTCCAGTTGCTGCGTGCGGTGCCGATCCGCTGGCGCATCCTCTCGATCGCGCTGCTCAACTCCGCAGTCGTGATCGTGCTCGCGGTGCTGATCTGGAACGGCTCGAAGGTGCTCGGTTCGGCCTGGGATGATGTCCGCCAGGTGCGGGAATCCGACAAGATCCTGGCTAAGCTCGAAAGCGAGACCAGCCGGCTGCAGAACCTGATCCATCGCTACATCAACCAGCCGAGCCCGGACCTGTTCGCGGAAATCCTGCTGCTGCGCGAGGCCGTGCTCGGCACGCTGACCAACCGCGCCTCGACCGACCCGATGCTGTCCGGCTCGGTCGAGCAGCTCGAACGCGCCACCAGCCGCTTCCTCGACGGCTTCGGCGAATTGCGCACGGTGCAGACCAAGATCTCCAAGACCTATGACGAGCAGGTGCTGACGCCGACCAGGGACATGGCCGGGCTGTATTCGATCATAGAGGGCGCCACCGGCCATCGCGACGCGCTGATCTGGCCCGCGCTCGGCAAATCGCGCGAGGCGTTCACCTCGCTGCTGGTCGCCGCGAACGCCTACTACCTCTCGCTGGCCTCCTCGTCGGCCGAGGAAGCCCGCCGCAACATCGATACGATCGAGAAGACGATCCCGGTCATGACCGATCTGGCCGAGAACGATCTGCAGCGCATGGCGCTGGCGCGGCTCAAGGTCAAGACCGCCGAGCTGCGCGACGGGCTCGGCAAGCTCAGCGAACAGCTCACCAACCGCACCGATCTGTTGCGCAATTCGATCGACGCCAGCCAGGCCGACGCGATCGGCGCGATCGACGATCTCTCGGTGAAGATGCGCCAGCGCGAGCAGAAGGCGCAGGAGACGTTCGACAAGACGCTGACGTCGATCTCGCGCCGGGTGCTGTCGATCGCGGTGATCTTCCTCGGCGTCATCATGTCCGCCGGCGTGATGATCGCATTGTCGATCCGGCTGCCGCTGGCGCAGATCATGGCCGCGATGCGCACCATCACCTCTGGAGACCTCGACCGGCCGGTGCAGGGCACGTCGGCCAAGGACGAGGTCGGCGCGATGGCGCGTGCCGTCGAGGTGTTCCGCGAGAATGCGATCGCCAAGCGCGAGACCGAGGACGAGCTGCGCACCGCCAAGGAGAAGGCCGAGAGCGCGCTGCTCGAGCTCAACACCGCGCAGCAGAACCTGATCGATGCCGAGCGCCTCGCCGCGCTCGGCGGCCTGGTTGCCGGCGTCGCCCATGAGGTCAACAATCCGATCGGCATCAGCCTGACGGTCGCCTCGAGCTTTGCCCGCCGCAGCGAGATGTTCGAGAACGATTTGAAGACCGAGCCGCTGCGCCGCTCCAGGCTCGACGACTTCGTGCGCGCCTCGCGTGACGCATCGCAGCAACTGGTCTCGAACCTGCAACGCGCCGGCGAGCTGATCCAGTCGTTCAAGCAGGTTGCCGTCGACCGCTCGCATGCCGAGCGCCGCCAGTTCTCTTTAAGCGAATCCACCGACCAGATCGTGGCGAGCCTGCGGCCGGTGCTGAAGAAGGCGGCGATCGCACTGTCCGTCGATGTGCCCGATGGCCTCTTGATCGACGGCTATCCCGGCGCCTATGGCCAGATCTTAACCAATCTTTTCCTCAACGCCGTCAATCATGCCTTTGCCGACGGCCGCTCCGGCAACATCACGATCTCGGCGCGTGGACGCGGCGCTGACGATGTCGAGATCATCTTCGCAGACGACGGGGCTGGCATGACGCCGGACGTGCAGCGACAGGCGTTCGACCCGTTCTTTACGACACGCCGCAACGAAGGTGGTACGGGCCTCGGCCTCCATATCGTCTATAACCTCGTCACCCAGCAGCTCGGCGGGCGCATGATGCTGGAGTCAAGGGTAGGACAAGGCACCACTTTTCGCATTATCATGCCCAGGATCGCCAAGGGGGCTCCCAAGGGCGAGCCCACGATCACTGACGCAGCAGCCGACGGAACCAGTCAATGGCCGAACAGGACGATGTCCTCCAACTGATCGACGACACCGAGAGCCCCCAGGAGGACTCGTCGGCTCGCAAATGGAAGATCGCCGTGATCGACGACGATCACGCCGTCCATGAGGGCACCCGTTTCGCACTGAGCGACTACAATCTGAACGGCGCAACGCTGGAGATCCTGTCGGCCTACTCTGCGGCCGAAGGCCGCACGCTGATGCGGGACAATCCCGACATCGCGGCCGTGCTGCTCGACGTCATCATGGAGACCGACGTCGCCGGCCTCGAGCTCGTCGAATACATCCGCAACGAGATCAGGAACGAGACCGTCCGCATCATCCTGCGCACCGGCCAGCCCGGCCAGGCGCCGGAGCGGCGCGTCATCGTGCAATACGACATCAACGACTACAAGGCGAAGACCGAGCTCACCGCCGACAAGCTGTTCACCTCGCTGACCGCGGCGCTGCGCAGCTACCAGCAGCTCGAGCGCATGGTGCAGACGCGGCGCGGGCTCGAGATCATCATCGACGCAGCCTCGACGCTGTACGACTTCAAGTCGATGCAGCGGCTGGCCGAGGGCGTGCTGACACAACTCGCCTCGCTGCTCAACGTCGATTGCGCCGGCATTCTGGTGCTGCGCGACGACGGCAATGCGGCCGCATGTGATTTCTCGGTGCTGGCCTGCTCGGGCTGCTACAGCCGCTTCATCGGCACCACCTCCTCGAAGGCGCTCGATCCTGACCTCAGGCACATGGTGGAGGCGGCCTTCCAGGCCCGCAAGAACGAATTCGCCGACCACCGCAGCGTGCTCTATTCGCGCACCGGCAGCGGCCGCGAGGTCGTGGTGCTGCTGCAGGCCGAGCGCCAGCTCTCCGACACCGACCGTGCGCTGGTCGAGATATTCTCGAGCCGGCTGTCGATCGCGTTCGACAACGTGATCCTGTACCAGCAGCTGCACGAGGCCAACACCCAGCTCGAGGACCGCGTCACGCAGCGCACCCGCGCGCTGATGCAGGCCAACCGGCGGCTGTCGGCGCAATGGCTGCGGCTGCAGCGCGCCAACGGCTTCAAGAACGAGATCCTCGGCACCGTCGCCCACGACCTGAAGAATCCGCTCGGCGTGATCCTCGGCCGCACCGAAATGCTGACCGAACTGATCGGCGCCGGCTCGCCGAAGGAGAACGTCACCGCGCAGGTCGAGCACATCCGGGACGCCACCAAGCGGCTGACCTCGATGGTCGATCACCTGATCTCGGATGCGATGGCGGATGCCTTCGACATCACCATCCGCCGCGAGCCGGTCGATGTCGCGGCCCTCGTCAACGAGGTCACCGAGGCCAATCTGCCCTCGGCCGTCAACAAGCAGCAAAGCATCTCGGTCTCGGGGCCGCAGCAGTTCGTCACGATGTGCGACGCCGACCGGATCCGCGAGGCGATCGACAATCTGGTCAGCAACGCCATCAAATATTCGCCGATCGGCGGCAAGATCACGGTCGCGGTCAGTCACGAGGGCGACGACACCGTGATCCGGATCGCCGACCAGGGCCCCGGCCTCAGCCCGGAGGATCTCGGCCGGCTGTTCGGCCGGTTCCAGCGGCTGTCGGCCAAGCCGACCGCGGGCGAAAGCTCGACCGGCCTCGGCCTTTCCATCGTCAAGCGTATCATCGACATGCATGGCGGCCATGTGACCGCGCAGAGCCCGGGCCCCGGACAGGGGTCGACCTTTACGGTTACACTGCCGGCGACAGAGACATGAACCAGAACCCGCATATCTTCATCGTCGACGACGAGGCGCCGGCCCGCGAGATGGTCGGCGATTACCTCAAGATGCATGGCTTCGGCGTGACGCTGTGCGATGGCGGCAAGAGCCTGCGCAAGGAGATCGAGAGCAGCACGCCCGATCTCGTGGTGCTGGACCTCAACATGCCCGAGGAAGACGGGCTGTCGATCATTCGCGACCTCAAGAGCAAGATCAACGTCCCCGTCATCATGCTGACAGCTACTGCCAGCCCGATCGACCGCGTGGTCGGGCTCGAGCTCGGCGCCGACGATTACGTGGCAAAACCCTGCGAGCTGCGCGAGCTGATGGCGCGGATTCGCTCGGTGCTGCGGCGGAGCGGGCCGGCGAAGTCAGCCGCGCCGGAACCGGCGAGCGCGAAGGCCGGAAAGGAGCAGCTGGTGCGGTTCGGCACCAAATGGCTCGATCTCGAAGCCCAGGCGCTGCGCGACGACGAGGGCAATGAGCACCCGCTGACGGCCTCCGAATTCGGCCTGCTGAAAGTGTTCGCGGCCAACCCGAAGCGCGTGCTGTCGCGCGAGCGGCTTTTGGAACTGGCCAATGCGCGCGACGCCGAGGCCTTCGACCGCGCCGTCGACCTCCGCATCATGCGCATCCGCCGCAAGATCGAGTTCGATCCGACCAAGCCGTCCGTGATCCGCACCATCCGCGGCGGCGGCTACCTGTTCTCGCCGACCGGGGATAAGGCGTAGCTCGGTGTCGTCCGAATTTTGATCGTCGTCCCGGCGAAGGCCGGGACCCATTACCCCGACTGCCTGCGGTGAGACGACGATGGGGCGCAGCGGGCTTCCACAACGAACGGCTGTGGTTATGGGTCCCGGCCTTCGCCGGGACGACGATTTGGCTGTGCGGCACACCCGGAATCCACACACGTAAGGCTGTCATTCTCCGCAAAAATCCCTAAGTTTCGGCCATGCCGAAAACAGCCTCCAAAGACCCCGCCAAGCCCGCTCCGAACACCGCCCCCAAGCCCGTCGCCGCCAAGCCGGTTGCGAGCAAGCCCGCGGCCAAGGGCGACCATATCTTTTTGGTCGACGGGTCGGGCTACATCTTCCGCGCCTATCACGCGCTGCCGCCGCTCAACCGCAAGTCCGACGGGCTGCAGGTCAATGCCGTGCTCGGCTTCTGCAACATGCTGTGGAAGCTGCTGCGCGACATGCCGGAGGACAACCGGCCGACCCATCTGGCGATCGTGTTCGACAAGTCGGAGATCACGTTCCGCAACAAGCTCTATCCGGATTACAAGGCGCACCGGCCGCCGGCGCCCGATGATCTGATCCCGCAATTCGCGCTGATCCGCGAGGCGGTGCGCGCCTTCGACCTGCCCTGCCTCGAGCAGGCGGGCTTCGAGGCCGACGATCTGATCGCGACCTACGCGCGGCAGGCCAATGAGCGCGGCGCCAGCACGACCATCGTGTCGTCAGACAAGGACCTGATGCAGCTCGTCACCGACAAGGTCGTGATGTACGATACGATGAAGGACCGCCGCATCGGCATCCCGGAGGTGATCGAGAAATTCGGCGTGCCGCCGGAGAAGGTCGTCGAGGTGCAGGCGCTGGCCGGCGACTCCACCGACAACGTGCCCGGCGTGCCCGGCATCGGCATCAAGACCGCGGCGCAGCTGATCATCGAATATGGCGATCTCGATCAGCTGCTGTTCCGCGCCACCGAGATCAAGCAGCCGAAGCGGCGCGAGGCGCTGCTCGAGAACGCCGAGAAGGCGCGCATCTCGCGCCAGCTGGTGCTGCTCGACGACAAGGTCGATCTCGAAGTGCCGCTCGACGACCTCGCGGTGCACGAGCCGGACTCGCGCCGGCTGATCGCCTTCCTCAAGGCGATGGAGTTCACCACCCTCACCCGCCGCGTCGCCGACTATGCGCAGATCGACCCTGCCAATGTCGACGCCGATCCCGGCAATAAGAGCGGCGCCAGCGTGTTCTCGCCGCTGCCGCCGTCGGACGTGACGCCGGCGCCGGGCGACGCACCGATAGCCGGCGCGGCACCACCTGCGAAGGCCAAGCCGACCGGCGCGCGCGACGACAAGAACTCCAACCGCAAGGGCACGCCGGCGACGCTGGCCGAGGCCCGTGGCGAAGCGATCCGCAACACCGGCTTCGACCGCAAGGCGTATCAGGCGATCGGCAGTCTCGATCAGCTCAACGCCCTGATCGCGCGCGCCCACGACACCGGCTATCTCGCGATCGAGGCGATGTCGGAATCGATCGACCCGATGCAGGGCGAGCTCTCGGGCCTTGCGCTGGCGCTGGCGCCAAACGACGCCTGCTACGTGCCGCTCAACCACAGAGAGGCCGGCGGCGGCGCCGGCCTGTTCGATGCCGGCCTCGCCCCCGGGCAGCTTAAGACCGCCGATGCGCTGAAGGCGCTGAAGCCGCTGCTGGAGTCCGCCGGCATCCAGAAGGTCGGCTTCAACGTCAAGTTCACCGCGGTGACCTTGGCGCAGCACGGCGTCACGCTGCGCAACATCGATGACGCGCAGCTGATGTCCTACGCGCTCGATGCCGGCCGCGGCTCGCACGCGCTGGAGGCGCTCGCCGAGCGCTGGTTCGGCCATGCCGTCGTCAATTACGGCGGCCTCGTCGGCAGCGGCAAGGGCAAGCTGACCTTCGACCAGGTCACGATCGACAAGGCGACCGAATACGCGGCCGAGAGCGCCGACGTGATCCTGCGGCTGTGGCGCGTGCTGAAGCCGCGCCTGGTCGCCGAGCGCATGACGACGGTCTACGAGACGCTGGAGCGGCCGCTGGTCTCGGTGCTGGCGCGAATGGAGCGCCGCGGCATCTCGATCGACCGCCAGGTGCTGTCGCGGCTGTCGGGCGATTTCGCCCAGACCGCGGCGCGGGTCGAGGCCGAGATCCAGGAGATCGCCGGCGAGCCGGTCAATGTCGGCAGCCCGAAGCAGATCGGCGACATCATCTTCGGCAAGATGGGATTGCCCGGCGGCAGCAAGACTAAGACCGGCGCGTGGTCGACCACCGCGCAGGTGCTGGACGATCTCGCTGAGCAGGGCCACGAATTCCCGAAGAAGATTCTGGAGTGGCGCCAGGTCTCGAAGCTGAAATCGACCTACACCGACGCGCTGCCGACCTATGTCAATCCGCAGACCCATCGCGTCCACACCACTTACGCGCTGGCGGCGACCACGACGGGCCGGCTGTCGTCGAACGAGCCGAACTTGCAGAACATCCCGGTGCGTACCGAGGACGGCCGCAAGATCCGCCGCGCCTTCATCGCGACGCCGGGCCATAAGCTGGTGTCGGCGGACTACTCACAGATCGAATTGCGGCTGCTCGCCGAGATCGCCGACGTGCCGGTGCTGCGCCAGGCATTCCGCGACGGGCTCGACATTCACGCGATGACCGCGTCCGAGATGTTCGGCGTGCCGATCAAGGACATGCCGAGCGAGGTGCGCCGCCGCGCCAAGGCGATCAATTTCGGCATCATCTACGGCATCTCGGCGTTCGGCCTTGCCAACCAGCTCGGCATCGCGCGCGAGGAGGCTTCGGCCTACATCAAGAAGTACTTCGAGCGCTTCCCCGGCATCCGCGCCTATATGGACGAGACCAAGGACTCCTGCCGCCGCAACGGCTATGTCACGACGCTGTTCGGCCGTAAGATGTACTACCCCGACATCAAGGCGTCGAACGCCTCGGTGCGCGCCTTCAACGAACGCGCCGCGATCAACGCGCGGCTACAGGGCACCGCGGCCGACATCATCCGCCGCGCCATGATCCGGGTCGAGGACGCGCTCACCGAGAAGAAGCTCTCGGCGCAGATGCTGCTGCAGGTGCATGACGAACTGATCTTCGAGGTGCCCGACGCGGAAGTCGCGGCGACGCTGCCGGTGGTGCAGAAGGTGATGCAGGACGCGCCGTTCCCGGCCGTGATCCTGTCGCTGCCGCTGCAGGTCGACGCCCGCGCTGCGAACAATTGGGACGAGGCGCATTGACGAGCGGTTCGCGGCGCAATCGGATGCATCATGTGGATGGGAGCCTTAGTTGACCCTTGGCTGAGATCCATCCGCTGCTTGCCTTCGCGCTGACCGCGCTCGTCATCGAGATCACGCCCGGCCCCAACATGACTTACCTCGCCGCGCTGTCGCTATCGAGCGGCATGCGCACCGGGTTCGCCGCCGTCGGAGGCATCGCACTCGGCTTGATGACCTACGGCATGATCGCGGCCTTCGGGCTGGCCGCCGTGATCGACAATTCGCCGCTGCTCTACGGCCTGCTGCGATGGGGCGGCGTGCTCTATCTGCTGTGGCTCGCGTGGGATGCCTGGTCGGGTCAAGCCGACGGCGCGGCGGACGCGGCACGGAACGAGCGGCCATGGCCTGCATTTCGGCGCGGCCTGATCACCAATCTGCTTAATCCGAAGGCCGCGGTGTTCTACGTTGCCGTGCTGCCGGAGTTCGTTCGGCCCGATGCTGTATCCGTCGCGTCGCAGACGTTGCTGCTCAGTCTCATCTATGTCGCGATCGCCACGCTGATCCATTCGACCATCGTCACGCTGGCCGGCGCCATGCAGTCGACTATCGACGTCGCGAACAACCGCCGGACCATTCGCGGCGCCTTTGCGCTGGCACTGGTCGGCATCGCGATATGGTTCGCGGTGACGACCGGCCACCCGCGATAATTGATCCGAGAGCAATTCCAGCATGGCCGCGCGGCGGATGACACGCTAGAAGTGTCTGCATCCCCTCGCGAGACCCATCATGCCCCATACATCCGCCCTGCTCGGCTTTGCGCTCGTCTGCCTCGGCATGGTGCTGACGCCGGGGCCGAACATGATGTACCTGATCTCGCGCTCGATCACGCAAGGGCCGGCGGCCGGCATCGTTTCGCTCGGCGGCGTCGCGCTCGGCTTCGTGTTCTACATGCTGTGCGCGGCGTTCGGCATCACCGCGCTGCTGTTTGCGATTCCCTATGCCTATGACGCGCTGCGCTTCGCTGGTGCCGCCTATCTGCTCTGGCTGGCGTGGCAGGCGCTGAAGCCCGGCGGCCGCTCGCCGTTCCAGGTCAAGGCGCTGAAGGTCGACGGCCCGCGCAAATTGTTCGCAATGGGCTTCCTCACCAATCTGCTGAATCCGAAGATAGCCATGCTCTATCTGGCGCTGCTGCCGCAGTTCATCGATCCCGCAGGCGGCAGCGTGCTGACGCAGTCGCTCGCGCTCGGCTCGATCCAGATCGTGATCAGCGTCAGCGTCAACGCGATGATCGCGCTCGCCGCCGGCTCGATCGCGGTGTTCCTCGGCACCCGCCCGACCTGGCTTTTGGTGCAGCGCTGGCTGATGGGCACGGTGCTCGCAGGGCTTGCGATGAAGATGGCGCTCGAGGCGCGGAGGGCGTGACTTGCTTGCCTCTCCCGCTTGCGGGGGAGGCCGACGCGCGCCGAGCGACGCGAAGCGTCGTCCGAAGCGCGGCGGGTGGGGGTTCTCTCCAGCGCGTAGCAACCATTAAGCCGTGACGGTTGTTTCGAGCCAAGGCGTTCCGCGCTGGACGACAGTGTTGGCATAGATCAGCAGCTTCCGTGCGCAAGCGATGA
>NZ_LGHK01000110.1 GCF_001908235.1 Bradyrhizobium sp. NAS96.2 | reverse complement strand
GCGACGATGGCGGCGCGCAGCCAGCCACGCGGGCGCGCGGCATGGCCATTCGGCGACGTATCGTCGGACTGCAAACTCATGTGATGCGGCTATCCTTCCCCCCGGGGATTTTAGAGCATGATCCGGAAAAGTGGAAACCGGTTTTGCCGCGGCCGGGCCTGCGCGTATGCCCGCCAAATCACACTCGCCCCGCGAACCGCGATCACGAAATCAGCGCCATCATTGCAATGCCGCCGGCCGTCAATCGATGTCGTCGAGCGTGGCGAACAGGGTGCGCCGCGACGCCCACGCGGTGATCGCCGCGATCAGCACCGCCTGCAACGCCAGTACCAGATAGCCCGACGGACGCAACGAGAAGGTGCCGAGCAGGGCCGCGAACTGGTCGCCCACCGGCGTGCCGGAGAACCAGTTGGCGATCGACTCGGAGAAGCCGAACGCCAGCATCGCCGCGCCACCGCCGATCAGCCCGCCTTCGAGGCCGAGCCTGAGGAAATGCCGCAGGAAGCGGTTGGCGATGAAGCTGTCGCCGGCGCCGACGAAGTGCAGCACCTCGACGATCGGGCGATTGGCGGCCATCGCGCCGCGGGTCGCGAACGACACTGAAATGATCGTGGCGATGATCACGAGGATCAGGATTCCGACGCCGGCAAACACCGTGGCGCCGGTCATCGAGCGCATGCGCTCGATCCAGGCGCGGTGATCGTCGACGCTTGCGGTCGGCGCCACCTGCGTCACCCGCGCGCGCAAGCTCGCAAGATCGAGCGTGGTGCCGGGCTGCACCCGCGCCACGATGACGCGTGGCACCGGCAGTTCGTCGATCGAGAGCCCGCTGCCGAGCCACGGCTCCAGCAGCTTGGCGGATTCCTCCTTGCTGAACGGACGGACCTCGAGAATGCCGGACTGCGCCCGCATCGCATCCGCGGCCGCCTGCGCATCGCGATCGAGATCGCGGCCCGGCGAGGGGCGCACCTGGATGGTGATCTCGCTCGACACTTCCGATTGCCACTCGGCCGCCGATGCGCTGACCAGCAGCACGGTGCCCGTCGTCAGCGAGGCGAGGAAGGTCATGATCGCGACCACCGCAACCAGCGCGCGGCCCGAGATCGAGGCGCGCGGCACGATCGGCGACATGTTGCGCGCGGTGGCCGGGACCTGCGGGCGTTCGCGCCCGAGATCGACCAACGACACTTTCTCGTCGCCGCTCCTATTCATAGATGTGCAGCCGTCCCTGATGCAGCACCAGCCGCCGCGCCTCGTATTGATCCATCAGCGTGATGTCGTGGGTCGCGATGATAACCGCGGTGCCGGATTTGTTGAGCTCGATGAACAGCCGCAGCAGGCGGCGCCCGAGCGTCGGATCGACGCTGCCGGTCGGCTCATCCGCCAGCAGCAATTGCGGCCGCGAGATCACCGCGCGCGCGATCGCCGCGCGCTGCTTCTCGCCGCCCGACAGGATCGGCGGCAGCGCATCCATCCGCTCGCCGAGCCCGACCCACTTCAACAGGTCGATCACCTCGCGGCGATAGGTCGATTCCTCGCGGCCCATCACGCGGAACGGCAGCGCGACGTTCTCATAGGTGGTCATGTGGTCGAGCAGGCGGAAGTCCTGCAGCACGATGCCGATCCGCTTGCGCAGGTCGGCGACCTGGTCCTTGCTCAGCAGGGAGACGTCCTTGCCGAACAAATTGACCAGCCCCCGGGTCGGCCGCAGCGACAGGAACAACAGCCGCAGCAGCGAGGTCTTGCCCGCGCCGGACGGCCCGGTGAGGAACTGGAACGAGTGCGCCGGGATCATGAAAGAGAGGTCGCGCAAAATCTCCGGGCCGAGCCCGTAGCGCAAACCGACATTTTCGAACCGAACCAATGCGCTAGCTCCGTTCGAGAGGGCCAGTGGCCCAATACCCAACTCCAGAGCCTTTTCCGTTCCGATGAAATCGGAACGGCTCTGGATTCTTGCTTGGACGCGTTTTCTTCACGCGAACCGGTACCCACTTCGCTCGAAAACGCTTTGGCGGCCCGAACACCCCGCCGAGCGGCCGCGAACCGCACAGAAAGCTTGTGCGTCGGTTATGGTTTCCGATTCGTTAACAGTCGCTCAGTAGCATCCGGGCATACCACACGGTGGAGATTCGGCTCCATGCATATCGTTTGTCCGCATTGTACAACATCCTATGCCATCAATCCGGCCACCCTCGGGGAGGCCGGACGCACCGTCCGTTGTTCCCGTTGCCGCGAGGTCTGGCTGGCCCGGCCGGAGGATGCGATCGGGGCGGCGGCGCCCATTCTGGCCTACGAGGCCGCCGGCTCCGATCTCGCCGCCGAATGGGACGCGATGGGCCGCGAGGAGGCTGACGAGACCCCGGTGGTCGAGAGCCCGTCGATTTCGGCCGATTTGCCCGAGGGGGGGCGACGCCGCCAGCGCGTGGCCGGCGGTGGCCGAGGCGGATGCCGCGGCTCATGCCGACGGCCAGGAGGCGACCGGAAAGCGCCGCTTCCGCCTGCCGCGGTTTCCCAGCCTGTTCCGCCTGCCCTCCCTGCCCCGGATTCCCTTCATGCCGGTGATCGGCGCGCTGCCGACCACCTGCGCCGCGATGGCCGCGCTGATCATCGCGCTGTTCGTCTGGCGCAACGACGTGGTGCGGCTGCTGCCGCAGACGGCGCTGTTCTACAAGATGGCCGGGCTCGACGTGAATCTGCGCGGACTTGCCTTCAAGGACCTCAAGATCACCAACGAGACCGTGGACGGCAAGCCGGTGCTGGTCATCGAGGGCATGATCGTCGGCCAGACCAGGAAGCCGGTCGAATTGCCGCGGCTGCGCTTCTCGGTCCGCGACGCGCAGGGCGCCGAGATCTATGCCTGGAATGCGGTGCTGGAGCAGCCGGTGCTCAAGCCCGGCGAACGTGCGTTCTTCAAGTCGCGCCTCGCCTCGCCGCCGCCCGAAGGCCGCAATATCGACGTACGCTTCTTCAACAAGCATGACCTCACCGGCGGCCGCGCCTGAGGCTGCGCACCAATACTTTCGGGAACCGACCATCACCATGACGCGTGTTCTGATCGCCGACGACGAAGACTCGATGCGCTCGCTGGTGGCGCGCGCCATCGCCATGGACGGCCACGAGACCGTGACCGCGCAGGACGGCGCCGAGGCGCTGGAAGTGCTGACGCGCGATGAAGGCGCGTTCGACCTGCTGCTCACCGACATCCAGATGCCTGTGATGGACGGCATCGCGCTGGCGCTGACCGCGGCGCGCGACTTCCCCGCGCTGAAGATCCTGCTGATGACCGGCTTCGCCCATCAGCGCGAACGCGCCTCCGGCCTCGAGGCGATCGTGCATGACGTGGTGACGAAACCGTTCTCGGTCGCCGATATCCGCACCGCGGTGGCGGATGCGCTGGCGGCAAGGAAGGCCTGACCCTCAAACGCCAAACTCCGGGGCGTCGACACGCGGCACGTGGCTCCTATCTCTCCTTCAACGCCTCGGATGCAACCTTGGCAAGCGGCGAGAGCAGGTAGTCGATCACGCGGCGGCTGTCGGTCTTGATTTCGACGGTCACGGTCATGCCCGGAGTTAGAGCGACCTTCGCACCGTCTACGTCTATCGACTGTTGTTCGAGCTCGACGGTAATCGGAAAAACGAAGCTCGGGGACTGTCCAGCCTGACCGGCAGGCGAGGCACCGGCCGTATTGGCGGTGGCGGGCGCGTTGGCGAGACCGCGCTTGGCTTCCTGTTCCTCGACCGCCTCGGATGCGATGCGCATGACCTTTCCGTGCAGGACGCCGAAGCGGGTGAAGGGGAAGGCGTCGACCTTGATCGCCGCAGCCTGGCCGGGCTTGACGAAGCCGATGTCGAGATTGGCGACGAGCGCTTCGACTTGCAGCGCCCCTTCGGTCGGCGCCACGACCAGGAGCTGCTGCCCCGTGGTGACGACCTGGCCGACCGTGGTCACCGCGATCTGCTGTGCGACGCCGTCGACCGGCGAATAGAGCCTGGTGCGCGCCAGGCGGGCTCCCGCCTTGACCTGCGCCTGTTTGGCTCCGTCCGCCTTGCGCTCGGCCTCAGCCTGCTTGTTGCCATTGTCAGCGACGAATTGTGCCAGCGTCTTGATCTTCTCGCTGGCGAGCTCCGTCAATGCAGCTTCGGTTTCGATCAACTCGCCTTCGTCGGAGGCCCGTGCCGATTGCGACTTCTCCAGCTCTCCCCTCGCATCGTAGAGATTGATCTTGGTACCGACTTTGAGATCGAACGACATCTGGCGCACGCCGAGGAGATCCGTCAGCGTCTGGATCAGCTTGTCCTGGTAGGCGATCCTCATCTCCAGGCGCCGACGTGTCGCCTCCTTCTGGGCCATCTGCTTGTCGAGGCTTTGCAGGGTGCCGATCAGGTGGTCGACGTCGGCAGTCAACACCGCAGCCTCGCGCAGACGGATCGCCTCCGGGAGTTCGGCGTCCCAGGCGATTCGCGGTGCCGGGTCAGCAGCGGCCCGCGCCAGTTCCGCGATAGCGGCTTCCCGCGCGCTGGTTTCCCTTGATTTCGCTGGACCGTCGAGCACGGCGCGTGCGGTTGCTATGGCGAAACGCCGGCGAGCAATTTCGGCGAGGTTCGCATCGAGCGTATCGCGCTGGGCATTTTCCTCTGCGGTCGCTTCCGCAGGATCGAGCTCCAGCAGCAGGTCGCCCGCCCTCATATGCTGTCCGTTTTCGACGTGGAGGGCGGCGATCTTGCCGGGGTCAAGCGGCTGGATCACCTTGGCGCGCCCGGCGGTGTCGATTTTGCCGGGCGCCACCGCATGCACATCGAGCCGACCGAAGAACGACCAGGCAAGTGCGGCTGCGAAAAACAGGCAAATCGTCAGCATCATCACCACAGGCAGGGGCGGTGCCGGCGTTTCCAGAATCTCGATCGCGGCCGGCAGGAATTCGCGGTCGCGGCCGGTGACGACCGGGGCCGACGGAGGGACCGGCTGACGGGATGGCGGCGCGGGCGGCGGCACGGCTCTCTGGTTCATGTCCGCGCCCTCGCCCGATCCTGCAACGCCCAGAGCCTTGCGTAGAGGCCGCCATGGCGCGCCAGCAGCTCCTCGTGAGTTCCGATCTCGACGATCTCGCCCTTGTCCATTCCGACAATGCGCGTACACGGGCGCACCGCGGCCAGTCGATGGGCGATGATCAGCACCGTGCGGCCGCGCACGATCGCACGCATGTTCTCCTGGATGATGCTCTCGCTCTCGTAATCCAGCGACGAGGTCGCTTCGTCGAAGATGAGGATGCGCGGATTGGTGGCAAGCGCTCGGGCGATGGCGATGCGCTGGCGCTGGCCGCCCGAGAGATTGGCGCCGCGCTCCTCGATGATCGTGTCATAGCCCTGCGGCATCTGGGCGATGAACTCGTCGGCGCCGGCAAGCTTCGCGGCCTCGATCACCCAAGCCCGAGGTGCGGCGGGGTCGCCGAGCGCGATGTTCTCGTGGATCGAGCGGTTGAACAGGATGTTCTCCTGCAACACCACGCCGATCTGTCGGCGAAGCCAACCGGGGTCGAGCTGGGCGATGTCGACGCCGTCAAGCATCACCTGTCCCGTCTGCGGGGCATAGAGCCGCTGCACCAGCTTGACGAGGGTCGACTTGCCGGAGCCCGAAGCTCCGACGAAGCCGATGACCTCGCCCGCGGCGATCGACAGAGTGATGTTGCGCAGCGCTTCGGCCGCATCGGCCCGGTAGCGCAACGACACGCCGCGCAAATCGATCGCGCCTCTCGGCGGCGGCAGGGTCAACAGGTTCTGCGGCATCGGTTCCGGCGGCGTATTCAGGATGTCGCCAAGCCGCGCCACCGAAACCTGGACCTGCTGGAAGTCCTGCCAGAGCTGGGAGAGGCGGAGAATCGGTGCCACGACCTGGGAGGCGATCATGTTGAACGCGATCAACTCGCCGACGGTCATCGCGCCGTCGATCACCGCCTGGGCGCCGAACAGCAGAATCAGTGCCGTCGTTGCCTTGCTGACATATTGAACGAGATTTTGGCCGAGCGTGCCGGTGATGCCGGCGTCGAACGAGGTGCGAACATAGGACGCGAGCCGCTCCTCCCACTGCGCCTGCATCATCGGCTCGACGCTCGCCGCCTTCAACGTCGGCGCGCCGACGATCGACTCGACGAGGAACTGCTGCGATCGCGCGCCACGGTTGAATTTCTCGTTGATTTGTTCACGCAGAACCGGACGGATCAGCGCCGCGATGAGAAGATAGACCGGGATCGTTCCAAGCACGACCAGCGTCAGCCGCTCCGAGTAAATGAACATCACCACGAAGAAGACGAGCGTAAACACGAGATCGAGCAGCGAAGTCAGCCCCTGGCCGGTCAGGAAGCTGCGAATCGTCTCGAGCTCGCGCACGCGCGCGACGGTCTGGCCGGCCGCGCGGGTTTCGAAATAAGCCAGCGGCAGGCGAAAGAGATGATGGAACAGACGCCGGCCGAGCTCGACATCTATCCGGTTGGTGGTGTGGCTCAGCGTATAGGCGCGCAGGAATTGCAGGACCGATTCGAAAAGTCCCAGCGCGAGCAGGCCGACGATCAGGACGGTCAAGGTCGACAGGCCCTTGTGCACCAGCACCTTGTCGACGACCAGCTGGAAGAAAATCGGCGTGACGAGTGCGAACAACTGCACGAAGAGGGACGCGACCGCGACCTGCGCAAGAGGCCGCCGGTAGCGCAGGATCGATGGCAGAAACCAGCGGAATCCGAATGTGCTTGGGTTTGTCCCGGCCCCGCCGAGGCGGCGCGTGATCAGCACCACCTCCCCTGATGACAGTGCGACGATCTCCTCGATGGGCAGCTCACGCGCGGTGCGGGCAATCGGATCGAGCAGCCGTGCGAACCCTTTCGCCGGTGAGGCTGCCAGCACGCTGAAGGTGCCGTTCCTGAGGCCGATCAGCGCGGGATAGGGGATGCTCGCGAGCCGTTTGGCTGTGACTGCGTGCAGGATGCGCGAGCGCAATTGCAGCTGATTGGCCCCGAGGACGATGTCATTCGCCTGGGCAAACCGCCCAGTCAGCGCGAGCTGATGGCGCAACTGCGCCGGGTCGGCTGCGATCCGGTAATACCCCGCGATCACCGCGAGCCCGGCCAGCCCGGAGTCCATCACCGTAATCGGCGCAGACTGCGCTTCAACCTCGGGCGGCTCGGTCGGCGCGGGCTTGACCGCAAGCGCTTCCTTGATCTGTGCGATCACGCTGCTCACCTCGTGCACCGTATGGCCCTGTCCCGCGCCGGTCCTGGGCCGGGCTCTTCGCCCGGCACAGAATTGCCTGCATGTGCCGATCGCATCGCAGCAGTCATGCGTGCGTCGGAGCGGTCAGGTTGATGTTGAGCGTGCCTGTCCCAACTTCCGTGAGATTGCCGGTCCCTCCTCCCATTGCGCTGAACGCGTCCGAGTCCTGCAGCGCGAGGTTGAAGGACATGTTGACGGGTTGGCCGACGTTGAATGTCGAGACCGACACCGCGCCCATGTCGAACGAGTTCTTGTTGCTGTAGACGCTGCCGATATTGGTCGCCAGCAGGCGATCGAACCCGGTCGCGGTGCTGACCAGAATGAACTCACCCGGCACCTGTTTGAGGCCGAGCATGTCCACGCCACTGCTGTCGCCCGATGGGGCGAACTTTGCCTCCACGGTTTGTGAAACCCCGCCGTTGGTGAACGTCTTGGTCGTATCGCCGCCGATGAAGTCGGCCAGGACAGAGGTGACGTTGCCGCTGGCGTCCTCGGTCACGATCTTGACCTCCGTGACCGCCTCGTGGGTGGCGCTCGCGTCGGTCGGGAACGTCCCTCCGGGAGAGAGCGGCGTCGCTTCGGGCACCTCGTAGGCGTCAAGCCGGATGTCGACGGTCTTTCCGGTCGGATTGACCTGCGAGAGCGTGAAGCCGGCGTTGTTGACCTCGTAGTGATCGAGGTAGCCGAGCGAGCTGAGCGACTTCAGCGCCGTCGTGCTGGTGATCGAATGCACGTTGTCGACGAAGTCGATGCGGACGCCCGTGCCCGGGGCCACCGCCTGCTTGTCGGTGCCGACGCCGATATTGCTGGGATTGACGGTATCGACGCCGGGACTGAGCCCGGTGAAGACCACTGACTTGCCGGGGGTGACGGGCTGCTTCGTCGTGGGGTTGAACGGCAGCGAGAACCAGGCATAGTCGCCGGCGGGGACGTCGGCGAAATCGCTGAACGTGAAGTTGGCGCCGTTATTGATCGGCTGGAGCATGTCGAAGGTGTACTGACCGCTGGTGTGGTTGAGCGCGATCGTGAACACCTCATCCGCCGTGATGACGGATCCGCTCCCTCCGCCGGGAAGCCCGGTGCCGGTCGAATCGGTGGTCGCCGTCAGCGTGCCCGTACCGAACCCGAACAGGTAGATGTTCTTTCCGCTCGATTGCAGGTTCGTGTTGGGCGCGCCGCCGTCGAGCTGGCCCTTCAGTTGCGAGCCGTTGGTGCCCGTGAAGAACAGAGCGCCAAAGCCGTCGGCACCGGCATGCTGGTCGATGGTGAGCGACGAATTCGGATCGACAGTCCCGTCGGCCGCGACCGTGTTGACCAGATTCCCGGTGAAGGTCGAGCTGGCGGCATCCTGCACGCCATCTGTGCTGATGATCGCCTCCGGGAACAAGTTCGCCGGCACGTCGTCGACAACCGTAACCGTCCAGGCTTTGGCTGCAGCGTTCGCCGTGCTGCCGTCTGCATCCGTCGCCTGCACTACTGAACTGAAGTCGATCGTGGTCTGGCTCGAGTCAGTCGCGCCCGGTACCTGATCGACAGGAGCCGACAGCGTGAAGGTGTAGGCCCCGCTCGCCTCGGTCAGCGCGAGCGTAAACACGGTTCCGCCGCCCGTCTTTGTCGCAGTCAGGGTGTCGGTGGTGCCGTCGCTCGTGATCGCATAGGTCACCGCCGCGCCGCCCGACGTCAGCGTCGGCAGGCCCGACGTGGAGCCGGAGAGCGTGTATTTGCTAATCGGCGTGTCCGCGCCCGCCGTGAACAAGGATGTGATCGAACTTGTTACCGATGCGCTCGCGGTATCGGAAAGCTTGTTGGTCGAAAGCCCATCTTCGTCGACTGTCTGGGCCTCCTTGTTGGCGGTCGCGCTCGGCTGGTCGTCGATGATAGCAAGCGTCAGCGCGCCGGCGGCCGCGGTGGCGCTGCTGCCGTCCTTGTCGGTCGCCGTCAGCAGGGAGCTGATGCTGCTGAAGGAGAACACACCTTCGCCGGCACTGTTGGCTGGACCACTCTCGTCCTG
>NZ_LGHK01000011.1 GCF_001908235.1 Bradyrhizobium sp. NAS96.2 | reverse complement strand
AGCGGCCTGTCCAGCGCCGGCGCGGCGGCGATCTCGGCGCCGCAATCGGTCATTCAGCGCACGCTGCTGTCCTACCAGCGCCAGCAGGAGGAAAACGCCGACCGCGCCGGCGTCAAGTTCCTCAACGCGACCGGACAGTCGGCCCGGGGCATGTACGAGACGTTCAAGCGCTTTACCGACGAGAGCCTGTTCGCCGCGCGCGGTGCCGACCCCTATCTGCAGTCGCATCCGATGCCGGTCGATCGCGTCTCCGCGCTGGAGGAACTGGCGCGCTCGAGCCCCTATTGGGACAAGAAGGACGATCCGGCGCTGCAGCTGCGTCACGACATGATGCGCGCCAAGATCTCGGGCTTCATGGAACGGCAGGACACGGTCTACCGCCGCTATCCGCTGTCCAACACCAGCCTGCCGGCGCGCTATGCCCGCGCGATCACGACCTACCTGCACGGCGACCTGCGCTCGGCGATCGCGCAGATCGACGGCTTGATCCAGGTCCAGCCCAACAATCCCTATTTCTACGAACTGCGCGGCCAGGCCCTGCTCGAAGGCGGCCGGCCGGCGGAGGCCATCGCGCCGCTGCGCCGCGCGGTGCAGCTCTCCGGCAATTCGCCGCTGATCGAGATGCTGCTCGGCCAGGCGCTGGTCGCCTCCGACAACAAGGCCACCACCGACGAGGCGATCAACATGCTGCGCGCCGCGGTGGCGCGCGAGCCCGAGGCGCCGCTCGGCTACACCCAGCTCGCGATGGCCTATGGCCGCAAGGGCGACTATGCCCAGGCCGACCTCGCCTCGGCACAGGCCGCCTATCTCCGTGGCGACGCCAAGACCGCCCGGGAGCTGGCGTCGCGCGCCAAGACGCGGTTCGCGATCGGCACGCCCGGCTGGGTCAAAGCTGACGACATTGTGAGCGCCAAGCCGATGCCGGGTCAGAAAAACAACTAGAAATAAACCGTAGTTCCATACAACGATCACCGAAACCGGCCCACGGCGATGCCGTATTTCGGGCCACCTCGAACAAGGATTTTGTCCATGCCAGCGCTTCGTTTTCTTGCCCCTGCCCTGCTCGCGCTCGGCATTTGCGCCGCGCCGCTGACGGCGTCCGCGCAGAGCTTCAACGACACCCAGCGCGGCGACATCGAGACCATCGTGCGCAACTACCTGATCGCGCATCCCGAGGTACTCGAAGAGGCGATGAACGAGCTCAGCAAGCGGCAGGCCGCCGCCGAGGCCGAGAAGCATGAGCAGAGCGTTGCCAAGAACGCCGACACGATCTTCAATTCGCCGCGCGGCGTCATGCTCGGCAACAAGGACGGCGACGTCACCTTCGTCGAGTTCTTCGACTACAACTGCGGCTACTGCAAGCGCGCAATGTCCGACATGCTCGACCTGATGAAGTCGGATCCGAAGCTGAAGGTCGTGCTGAAGGAATTCCCGGTGCTGAGCCAGGGCTCGGTCGAGGCCGCGCAGGTCGCGGTCGCCGTGCGCATGCAGGATCCGACCGGCAAGAAATATCTCGAGTTTCACCAGAAGCTCTTGGGCGGCCGCGGCGCCGCCGACAAGGCGCGCGCCCTTGCGGTCGCCAAGGAAGTCGGCCTCGACATGACCAAGATCGAGAAGGACATGGCAAGCCCCGAGGTCAAGGCGACCATCGAGGAGAACTTCCGCCTTGCCGAATCCATGGGCATGAACGGCACGCCGAGCTACGTGATCGGCAAGCAGGTCGTGATCGGCGCGGTCGGCGTCGACGGTCTCAAGGAGAAGATCGGCATTGCCCGCTGCGGCAAGGCAACCTGCTGATCGTCCTTCGAGAGTTCGTTCATTCAGCGAAATCCGGCTGCCAGGCAGCCGGATTTTTTTATTGCAGCACCGAACCACGTCCTCGCTGGCCGCAACCAAGGGCCGACACCAACAATGGAAGCCGCCCGCGATGCCGCTCGCCACGCCAACCCTTGGCTACGACCTCACGCTCCTGAAGACGGCGCCGCAACGCGGCTCCGACCACGATCACGGCTGGTGCTACGGCCTGCCGCCCGGCATTCGCAGCGAGCAGTGGCCGCTCAGTCCCCATGACGGCTTTCCCATGCAGCACTGCTTCACGCTGCGCGTTCCGGCGGAGTATCGCGCCAAGGGCAACGCCCATGTCGCGCTCGCGATGTTCGCCGATCAGCAATATGACGACCCCGTCGAGATCGACGCGGTCGCGCAATATCTCGCGGCAGAGACCATCGCGCGTCCGTCCGATCCGAATCTGCTGCCGTACTTCGCGTATCGACAGAGCCGGCATCCGATGGAATTTCGGATGAAGGACATCATCGACCACAATTTCGCGGCGATCTGGCTCACCGAGGCCGAGTTCGCCGGACCGCTCTGTCGGCCGCCGGAACTTGCCGGAAATCCGCTACTGGAAACCAATTCGCCTCCGCGCTGGCTCTTGAAGGGCGCCGCGCGAACGGCGTTCGACGTCAACGTCGGCCGCACCAGTCGCACCGACGAGCTGGAAAAGACATACTGGTACCGCCTGTTCGGCCACGTCCCCGCCAGCGGACACCATGCCTACGGCATCGCGCTCGCGCCGCGCGACGACGATCCCAATGTCGGCAAGCCGCCGCGCGATCATCTGCTGCACAAGGGCGAGCTCGGCGACTACATCGCGCCCTATAGCGAGGACGGCACTGCGCGAGGCCTCGACCGGTTGCACGGTCGTAACCATCTCGGCGGCACGATGTTTCCCAATCAGTGGACGCCGAAATACAGCGCGACCTATCTCGAAATCGAAGAGCATTTCGGCGGCTTCAATTTCGGCGGCGGCAACGGCCAGCTCGATCTTGCGAGCATGGAGTTCGACTGGGCCTGCGGTTGAAGCGCGCGCATTCATCGCGCATTCACATAAGATACAAACTGCGGGGAACCGCAAATCAACGCAAATCAACAGGAACATCGCACATCCTCTCCCGTTGTCGGCGCGGGCAATGCTGAAAAAACGAGGAGGAATTTAATGTCTAAACGCTTTCTGATTTCAGTTGCTGCGGCGGCCCTGATCGCTGGTACCGGCTTTGCGAATGCACAGGGTGCGGGCGGCGCCAACAAGGAAACCGGCGCCGGCGGTGGCGCGACCATGCAGCACTCTGCACCGTCAGGTGGCGCGTCATCGGGCACGATGCAGCGCGAACCGGGCGGCATGAAGGGTTCCGAGCATTCGACGACCGGTGAGTCTTCATCAGGCATGAAGGGCGCCGAGTCCGACAAGTCCGGCGCCGCCGCCAAGGGCGCGCAGGACACGACGCAGAAGCCGAAGGGCATGAGCTCGGAGAACGAGGCCACCAAGGGCAAGGAGAGCTCGAAGGACATGAAGGCCGAGGGCCGCGACAAGAGCGGCAACATGAAGGCCGAGGAGCATGACAAGAGCGGCAAGATGAACGCGGAAAGCCGTGAGGGCCGCGATCGCACCAACGCCGCCGAAAGCCGCGACAAGAGCGGTGCCACCACCAACCAGAATGCTCAGACCAAGACCCCGACCGACACCAACCGCGCGCAGACCAACGACACCAGCCGCACCCAGACCACGACCGGCAATGCGGCGACGTCGGCCACCGCGGCTCCGCCGGCCGAGAAGCGCACCCAGATATCGACGGCGATCAAGTCCGAGCACGTCACCGAAGTCACCAACGTGAACTTCAACGTGGCTGTCGGCACCCGCGTCCCGGCCGACGTGCATTTCTATCCGCTGCCGGAGCGGGTCGTGACGATCTATCCGCAGTGGCGCGGCTACGAGTTCATCCTGGTCAAGGGCCGCTACATCATCGTGCAGCCGGAGACCCACGAGATCGTCTACATCATCGAGGGCTAAACCGGCCTCGGCGCGGGGGTGCCACGACGGGCCCTCGCCGCACTCTCAACCCCGCCCCTCCGGGGGCGGGGTTTTGCATCCGCGCAACCCCGCAGTCGCCGGTGGATGGCTGGCCGGAGCACAGCCGAGGAGCGCCTTCCACGAGATTTGGTTAACCAGCAATTTCCGTAGGTTACGGCAGCTATCTAACAGGCCGAGGGAAGCAGTTGAAGACCTTCCGATTTCACCTAAAGGCTTCCCCTGCGGCCGGTTGTTACCTATAACCCGGCCCACTTTCCCCTTCGCCGGAACCTTTGGCAGGAATCTTTGGAATGGCTGCTGCCGGAACGATCTATGTGCTGAACGGCCCGAACCTCAACCTGCTGGGGACGCGCGAGCCGGAGACCTACGGCCACGCCACCCTCGCCGATGTCGAGAAGCTGTGCGTGGACACCGCACGCCAGTTCGCCCTGACCGCCGACTGCCGGCAGTCCAACCGCGAGGGCGAACTGATCGACTTCATCCATGAGGCCCACGCCAAGAAGGCGGTCGGCATCATCATCAATGCCGGCGGTTACTCCCATACCTCGATCGCGCTGCATGACGCGCTGGTTGCGGTCAGGATTCCTGCCGTCGAGGTTCATGTCAGCAACATCCACGCCCGCGAGAGCTTCCGGGACCACTCGTTCACTGCTAAAGCCGCCTTCGCGTCACTTTGCGGCTTCGGCATCGACGGCTACCGGCTTGCGATCATCGGCCTTGCCACCAAAATCGGTGCCAAGATCGATGCAAAGGCAAAGACTTAATCGTCAATCCTGACGTTCCCCGTCACCAGACAGAGATTTCGGATCAAACAACATGGCGCGCCAGCCAGACGACAAATCAGCCGTAAAGTCCAAGAGCGAGTCCAAGAACGACGACGGCGTCCTCATTCGCGAACTCGCGCTGCTGCTTGCCGAGACCAACCTCACCGAGATCGAGATCGAGCGCGCCGGTCTGCGCGTCCGTGTCGCGCGCAACATCAGCATCGCGGCATCCGTGCCCGCTGCCGTACACGCGGTTGCCGGGCCGGCTGTTGTCGCCGCGCCGGCTGTTGCGGCTGCGACCGATCTGGCAAAGCACCCGGGCGCCGTCCCCTCGCCGATGGTCGGCACCGCCTATTGGGCGCCCGAGCCGGGCGCCAAGCCGTTCATTGAAGTCGGCACCAAGGTCACGGCCGGCCAGACGCTTCTGATCATCGAGGCGATGAAGACGATGAACCAGATCCCGTCGCCGCGCGCGGGCACCGTGACGCAAATCCTCGTCGAGGACGGCCAGCCCGTCGAATTCGGCGAGCCGCTCGTCATCATTGAATAGCTTCCGTCAACGTCAGGCGCTGCGATGTTCGACAAGATCCTCATAGCCAATCGCGGCGAGATCGCGCTCCGCGTGCTGCGCGCCTGCAAGGAACTCGGCATCTCCACCGTCGCGGTGCATTCCACGGCCGACGCCGACGCCATGCATGTGCGGCTCGCCGACGAGAGCGTGTGCATCGGGCCGCCGCCGTCGAAGGATTCCTACCTCAACATACCGGCGCTGCTTGCGGCCTGCGAGATCACCGGCGCCGATGCCGTGCATCCCGGCTACGGTTTCCTGTCCGAGAATGCGCGCTTTGCCGAGATCCTCGCCGACCACAATCTCGGCTTCATCGGACCGAAGGCCGAGCACATCCGCCTGATGGGCGACAAGATCGAAGCCAAGAAGACCGCCAAGCGCCTCGGCATCCCCGTGGTGCCCGGCTCGGACGGCGCAGTGACGGCGGACGACGACGCCATGGCAATCGCCAAGGAGATCGGCTTCCCGGTGCTGGTGAAGGCGGCTGCCGGCGGCGGCGGCCGCGGCATGAAGGTCGCTCACACCGAGGCCGACCTCGCGCTCGCGCTCTCGACCGCGGCGAACGAGGCCAAGTCGGCGTTCGGCGACGCCTCGGTCTATCTGGAGAAATACCTGCAGAAGCCGCGCCACATCGAGATCCAGATTCTCGGCGACGGCCGCGGCGGCGCCATCCATCTCGGCGAGCGCGACTGCTCGCTGCAGCGCCGTCACCAGAAGGTTTGGGAGGAAGGTCCCTCGCCCGTGCTCGCGGCAGCCGCCCGCGCCAAGATCGGCGAGACCTGCGCCAAGGCGATGCGGGACATGAAGTATCTCGGCGTCGGCACCATCGAATTCCTCTACGAGGACGGCGAGTTCTATTTCATCGAAATGAACACCCGCATCCAGGTCGAGCATCCGGTCACCGAAAGCATCACCGATATCGATCTGGTGCTGGAGCAGATCCGGATTGCGGCCGGCGGCGACCTTCCGGCCAAGCAGAACGACATCGCGATCATCGGCCACGCCATCGAGTGTCGCATCAATGCGGAGAACCCGCAGACCTTCCGTCCCTCGCCCGGACGGATCACGCAATTTCATCCGCCGGGCGGCCTCGGCGTGCGGATCGATTCCGCCGTCTATCAGGGCTACGTGATCCCGCCCTATTACGACTCGCTGGTCGGCAAGCTGATCGTGCACGGCAAGACCCGCGGCGAATGCCTGATGCGGCTGCGCCGGGCGCTCGACGAAATGGTGGTCGACGGCATCGAGACGACGCTGCCGCTGTTCCGCGCACTGGTGCGCGAGCCCGACATCATCGAAGGTGACTACCACATCCACTGGTTGGAGCAGTATCTCGCCGGCCAGCCAACCGACGTCCCGAAATAGTTCGGAACTCCGTGGAACCCGAGCCCTGTTCAAACGTACTAAAGGGTTATTGGCTTTCCACGGGGACGCATTGAAATCCATTCCCGCGAAGAGACCGTCGTGACACCAGTTTCACGACGCCGGTCCACGTTGCAGATCCTGCTGCTGTCGGCGGGATTTTTCGTGCTGGTCGCGATCAGCGTAGCGTCCGTCCTGCTGGTCAACAAGGCGCGCGAGGACAACGCCCTGGTCGTCCACACGGTCGAGGTCGAGAGCCAGGTTGCGAGCCTGCTGGTCGACATCAGGCGCGCCGAAAGCGCCACCAGGGCGTATCTGCTGACGTCTGCACCACAATACCTGTCCGAGTACCAGTCGGCTGCGGCGGGACTCCCGGCCGCGCTCGGCCATCTCCAGATGATGACGGTCGACAATCCGACGCAGGTCGCCAATGCCGCGAAGCTCAAAGCTGCCGTCGAGCAGCGGCTGGCCGAGTTCGTCCTCAGCATCGAGCGCGCCAAGAACAACGACACGGTGACCAGCATCGACATCCTGCGCAAGGGCAATTCGACCGATGCGCTGGAGGCGATCGCCCGGATCGGCCGCGACATGCGCGCCGAAGAGGATCGCCTGCTGGCGCTGCGCACCGCGACCGCGGACCGGACCCAGGTGCTGGCCTCGTCCGTCACCATCGCCGGCTCCTGCATGGTGCTGGCGCTCGCCGCCGTCTCTCTCGTGCTGCTGCGGCAATCCTCGCGGGCGCGCGACGAGGCCGAGGCCAGGCTGCGCGACAGCAACGTCAATCTCGAAACCATCGTCGACGAGCGCACCGCCGACCTGCGCGAGGCCAACGAGGAAATTCAGCGCTTCACCTATATCGTCAGCCACGATCTGCGCTCGCCGCTGGTCAACATCATGGGCTTCACCAGCGAGTTGGAGGAATTGCGCGGCGACATCTTCAAGCGCATTGCCACGCTCAATCGCTCCGCGTCGCTGGCGCCGGCGATGCCGCAAGATGCGACAGATGTCGCCGAGCCCGAGCTCGAGGGTTCCGACAAGCAGCTGTCCGACGATTTCACCGAATCGCTCGGCTTCATCAAATCGTCGATCGCCAAGATGGACCGCCTGATCAGCGCGATCCTCAATCTCACCCGCGAGGGCCGCCGCGAGTTCAAGCCGGAGCGGATCGATCTCCGCGAGCTGATCGACGGCATCGTCGAGACCGTCGCCCATCAGGCAGTCGAGGCCAACGCGACGATCGAGGTCGGCGCGTTGCCGAATATCGTCAGCGACCGCCTCGCGCTGGAGCAGATCTTCTCCAACCTGATCGACAACGCACTCAAGTACCTCAAGGACGGCGTCCCCGGCGAGATCGCGATCGAGGGCCGCACCAAGCTCGGCTTTGCGATCTTCGAGGTCACCGACAATGGTCGCGGCATCGATCCGAAGGACCACCAGCGCATCTTCGATCTGTTCCGCCGCGCCGGAACCCAGGACAAGCCCGGCCAGGGCATCGGGCTTGCCCATGTCCGCGCACTTGTGCGCAGACTGGGCGGCACCATGTCGGTAGCATCGGAACTTCACAACGGCAGCACGTTCACGATCACGCTGCCTATCAAATGGTCAGGCAAGAACTTAGGCAAGAACCGGGATAAAGCATCATGAGCGATCCAGTCACCATCATCATGATCGAGGACGACGAGGGCCATGCCCGCCTGATTGAGCGGAATATCCGGCGCTCAGGTGTCAACAATGAGATCATCCCGTTCACCAACGGTACAGAGGCCGTGAACTACCTATTCGGCAAGGATGGCAGCGCGGTCGAGCGCAAGGGCCAGCCCCTGCTCATCCTGCTTGATCTCAATCTGCCTGACATGACCGGCATCGACATTCTGAAGCGGGTCAAGGAGAACAAGCATCTCAAGTCGACGCCGGTGGTCGTGCTGACCACGACCGACGACAGCCAGGAGATCAAGCGTTGCTACGAACTCGGTTGCAACGTCTACATCACCAAGCCGGTGAACTACGAAAGCTTTGCCAACGCCATTCGCCAGCTTGGCCTGTTCTTTTCCGTGATTCAGGTGCCGCCAGCTTCCGTATGACCAGCGCAACGCCGACACTGCTCTATATCGACGACGACGCGGCGCTGGCACGCCTGGTCGAACGCGGGCTGACACGCGCGGGCTACAAGGTCGTGCACGCCGCAAGCGGCCAGGAAGGCCTCGACCGGCTCGCCCAGGGCGGCATCGACGTCGTCGCGCTCGACCAGTACATGCCCGGCCTCGACGGGCTGGATACGCTGGAGCAGATCCTCAAGATACCGGACGCCCCGCCGGTGGTGTTCGTCACCGCCTCGCAGGATTCGGCGATTGCCGTCACCGCGCTGAAGGCCGGCGCGGCCGACTATCTGGTCAAGGACGTCAGGGGCGAATTCATCCCCCTGCTCCAGGTCGCAGTGAACGGCGCGGTGCGGCGGGCGGCGATCCAGAAAGCGCGCGACGAGGCCGAGGCCGAGGTGCACGCCTCGCGCGACCGCTACGCCGCGCTCGCGGCCGAGCGCGAGGTTCTACTGCGCGAGGTCAACCATCGCGTCGGCAATTCGCTGCAGATCATCGCCTCGCTGCTGCATCTGCAGGCCAATTCCGCGAGCCAGCAGGACGTCAAGGCGGCGCTCACCAATGCGATGGGCCGCGTCGCCGCCGTCGCGCAGGTGCACCGCCGCCTCTACACCTCGCACGACTTCAAGACCGTGATGCTCAACCAGTATCTCGAGGCGCTGCTCGAGGATCTCAGGCGCTCGGCCGAGGGCAACAAGATGTCGCGGCTGACGCTGAAGGCCGACCCGGTCGAGATCGATCCCGACCGCGCGGTTGCGATCGGCATCATCGTCAACGAGCTGGTGATGAACGCCGTGAAGTACGCCTATCCCGACGGCGCCGGCCCGATCCATGTCGAGCTCAGGCCGCAGGGCGACGACCTGCAGCTCGCGATCAGCGATGAAGGCGTCGGTTTCGACGACAAGGCCGATCCGCGCGGCACCGGCATGGGCCAGCGCATCGTCGCGGCGATGGCCGCCAAGCTCGACGCCAGCGTCGAGCGCGACCCGGACCACAACGGCACCCGCTTCGTGGTGCGGTTCGCGCGCGTCAGCCCGGCGCCGGCGAAATCGACCAGCGCGGCCGCCAGCTAGACCAGGCGGCCGCCGCCGGATCGATCGATTTGTCGCATTCGCCTTAACGGCCGCGTCACCGTGTTGTTCGATCGCGACAAGCTGCCGCGACCGGTTAAGACAAATCTGGGCATTGTTTGCCATGCTTTTCCCCCAGCTTGGCAGGAACGGCACGCGATGTTCGGGCGCAGGGTGGAGTTCGGAAAGAAGCAGGAGACCTTGGGCGGGCTCAAGGACGCCGTGCGTCCGGCACCGGATGCCGACGGCGCGGCACCCGCTTTTCACAAGAAGCAATGGGATGATCCGCGGATCGGGCCGATGCTGCGCGATGCGGGGTTCGTGCCCGACGATGCAGGCAGCGTCGTCCCGACGGCTGACAATCGCCTCGCCGTGTTTGCTGCGGCCAACCAGCGGCTGCAGGCGCGCACCAAGAGTTTCAACCGTGACATGACGGCGCGCCACGGCCACTGCCATGCGTTGCCGTTCCTGGTCATCGATCACAAGATTTGGGACGGGCCGCATGGCACGTTTCTCTACGCGCAGATGGATCTGATCGGCTACGACGAGTGGAACGTGATCATGCTGGCGGCAGATCCGCAGACCACGGAAACATGCGGCCTGGCAGGCCATCCCGGCTTCCTTCCGGCGGTGACGCAGGCAATGACCGAGCATGTGATCGCGTGGGAGGCGCAGCACAACGCCTTGCTCAAGACATTCGGAATCACCGCGAGCGGCGGCAGCGACATCTCGCGCGAGCAATACGAGACGGAAAAGGACACGCTGCGGCGGGAGATCATCGACAAGGCCGGCTGGATGAAGCTACGCATCATCGAAGACCTCTTGCGCAAGAGCTAACGGCGCAGGCCTTTCCCGAGCATCTCAATCAGGCCGATCGCGCTGCCGCCGCGGGCGATGCTGGCGGCAATCGCGGCACGGTGCACCGAAGATCACCTGCGACGGATACGGCCGCGCCGAGTGATATGGCGTCGAGCCGAACAGGCCAGCCGCTCCGAAGCCTGCGCTGAAGGGATCGGCGGCGAAGCTGCCCGGAAACGACCCATTGCTGCGGAAATCGCGGTCGTCATTCCTGCCGTCGAAATACGCGCCGCCCGTGCTGCCATAGCGCAGCGGCCGCTGCGGCGCGAAGTCACGGGCCAAGTCCTGGGCCGATACAACAGCCGTGCTGAGCGCGACGGCGGCGCAGGCGATCAATGCCCTGTTGGCGGTCATGGCCGAGATCCTCATGGCGGATTGGTCCCCCAGTCGCCCTTCCAGGCGATCAGGCGTCCCTTGCCGAATTGCAGATAGAGCCCGTCGCTGCGCCGCGACAGCACGCTGCCCCTGACATTGGGCAGCGCGACGAACAATTCATTGCCCGGCGTGCCGCGCACGTAGTTCAGGGCAACACCGAGCGACTGGCTGGCCTGGTCGGCGTTCATGCCGAAGGCGAGCGGAATATTGTTGGGTGCGCGCTGCTGCGCGCGGGCCGGGCCGATCGGCGCACCCAGCGCGATGACAAGGGCAGTGACGAGGACTGTTCCGAACCGCTGCATGACCGACCTCATGGCACTGCTGCCGCAAGCGTGCCGGCCGGTGTCCAGCCGCCGCCGAGCGCCTGGAACAGGCTGCTCGCCGCCAGCAGCTTGTTGAGCCGCACCGTGACCAGATTGTTTTCAGCCGTGAACAGCGTCTGCTGCGCCTGCAGCACCGTGATGAGGTTGACCGTGCCGCCGCGCAGCTGTGTCTCGGCAACCTCGAACGCCTTGCGCGACGCCGCCACGACGTCGGACTGCAGGCGCTCCTGCAACGTATACTTCTGCAGGGCGATCAGCGCCTTTTCGACATCGGCGAAGGCCGACAGCACCGCCTTGCGATAGGCCTGCAGGTTTTGCAATTGCTGGCCCTTGGCGAGCTTGAGCTGACTCTCCAGCAGGAAGCCGTCGAACAGCGGCTGCGTCAGCCCGGCGGCCAACGTGTAGTACCAGGCGCCCGGCGCGAACAGCGAGGCGAGCGCCGCGCTCTGGAAGCCGGTGGTGCCGGTCAGCTGGATCTGCGGAAAGAACGCCGCGCGCGCCGCATCGACGCTGAAATTGGAAGATGCGAGCTGCGCCTCGGCCTGGCGAATGTCAGGCCGCTGGTAGAGCAATTCCGACGGCATCCCGGGCGTCACGCGCGGTACCGCAATCTGCGTCGTGGAGCCGCCGCGCACCTTGAAATCGGCCGGCGCGCGCGCCACCAGCAGGGCGAGCGCGGCCATGTTCTGCCCGACCGTCACCTCGAGCGGCGGGATCGCCGCGCGCTGCGTCGCGACCAGCGCCTCCTGCTGCGACAGATCGAGCTGCGAGGCGGTGCCGCCGGCGAACTGCGACTTGATCAGCGCAAGGATGCGCTCGGCCGCGGCCAGATTGCGCCTTGTAACCTTGATCTGGTCCTGCGCCGCCAGCAACTGGAAATAGGTGTTGGCAAGCGTCGCCATCGTGCTCAGCGCGACCACCTCGCGATTATAGCGGGCGACCGTCGCGCTCTCCTCCGACGCCGACAGCGTCGCCCGGTTCTTGCCCCAGAAATCCACGATATAGCTTGCGCTCAGCCCCAGGCTGTACTGCGAGAATGTCCCGCTACTGCCGCCGAGCAACGAATTCGATCCCGTCGCCACCTTTTGGCGCTCGGCATTCGCCGATCCGGAAATCGACGGCAGCAGCGCGGCGCCGGACACGCCGACCTGCGCATCGGCCTGCACGATCTGGGCGATCGCAACGGCGATATCGAGATTGTAGAGCTGCGCGGATTCCATCAGCCCGGTCAGCTCGGGCGAGCGGAAGCCGCGCCACCAGGCGAGCGCCGGAACGGCCGCGTCGGCATCACCCTTGGCCGCAGCGCGATAGCTCGCCGGCACCTCGAGACTGAGTTCGGGCTTCTCGACCCCGGGGATGCACCCGGACAAGCCAAGGCCAAGACCAAGGCTGAGGCCACTGAGCGCCGCCGCGCGCAGCAGCCGGGCCGGCCTCCGCATGATTTGAAGACTATGCAACGCTGCACCTGTCGGCATTTACTCGCCCGGTTGAAGTGAGGAGCCCGGCATCCGCATCGCGCCGCCGTGGCGGACACGCTGGGCCCACAGGCGGAACCGGTCGAGATAGAGGTAGATGACCGGCGTCGTGTAGAGCGTCAGAACCTGACTCAAGATCAAGCCGCCGACGATGGCGATGCCGAGCGGCTGCCGCAGCTCGCCGCCGTCGCCCATGCCGATCGCCAGCGGCACCGCGCCGAGCAGCGCGGCCATCGTCGTCATCATGATGGGGCGGAAGCGCAGCAGGCAGGCCTCCCTGATCGCCTCGAGCGGCTCCAGCCCGCGCTTGCGTTCGGCCTCCAGCGCAAAGTCGATCATCATGATGGCGTTCTTCTTCACGATACCGATCAGCAGGATGACGCCGATCAGCGCCATGATACTGAACTCGGTCTTGAATGCCATCAGCGCCAGCAAGGCGCCCACACCTGCCGAGGGCAGTGTGGACAAGATGGTCAGCGGATGGACGTAGCTCTCATAGAGCACGCCGAGCACGATGTAGATCGTGACGATCGCCGCCAGGATCAGGAACTGCTGGTTGCTGAGCGAATCCTGGAACGCCTTGGCGGAGCCCTGGAAGGTGCCGCGGATCGTGGCCGGGACGCCGATCCGGTTCATAGTCGCTTCGATGCTGGCGACCGCGGTGCTCAGCGACACGTTCGGCGGCAGGTTGAACGAGATGGTGTTGGCGACCAGGAGGCCCTGGTGGTTGACCGCAAGCGGTGTCGCGCCCTGCCTGAACGCCGCCACCGCCGACAGCGGGATCATGGTCTCGCTGTTGGTCGAGACGGCCGATCCGGTCGAGGCCACGCCCTTCCCGGTCGCGCCGATCGAATTGGTGGCCTGGTTGCGTGCGGCCTGGGCATTGGCTGAACTCGCCGCACTCGAGGTTCCCGTCGCCACCACGGTGCCGGCCACCGCGTTGGTCGATTGCGAGCCGCCGACCGATCCGCCCGACGTGCTGATGTAGACGTCCTTCAGCGTCTGCGGATTCTGCCAGTAGCGCGGCGCGACCTCCATGACGACATGGTACTGGTTGCGCGCGACATAGATCGTCGACACCTGCCTCTGGCCGAACGCATCGTAGAGGGTGTTGTCGATCTGGCTCACCGTGATGCCGAGCCGCGCCGCGGCGTCGCGATCGATCACGAGGTCGGATTCCAGGCCCTTGTTCTGCTGGTCGCTGTTGACGTCGGCAAGGTTCGGATCGCGCTGCAGGGCCGCCGCAATCTTCGGCGTCCAGTCATTGAGCTCCTCCAGCGTCGATCCCTGCAGCGTGTACTGATACTGCGCGTTGGAGGCCCTGCCCCCGACCCTGATGTCCTGCACTGCCTGCAGGAACAGGCTCGCGCCGGGCACCACCGCCATCTCGCGGCGCAGCCGCGCGATCACGCCGTCGGCACCGATCTTGCGCTGGTCGAGCGGACGCAGCGAGACGAACACGAAGCCGGAATTGGTCTGCCCGCCGCCGGTGAAGCCGACCAAAGTCTCGACCGCCGGATCGCGCTTGATGATGCCGACGAACTGCGCGAGCTTCTGCTGCATCAGCTGGAACGACACGCTCTGGTCGGCCTGGATCGAGCCGACCAGCCGACCGGTGTCCTGCTGCGGGAAGAAGCCCTTCGGGATCACGTCGTAGAGGTAGAAGTTGAGGCCGAACACCGCCGCCAGGATCAGCATCACCAACAAGGGATGCGCCAGCGCCGCGGTCAGCGTCCGGCGATAGAAATTCAGCATCGCCTCGAAGAAGCGCTCGCTGGCCCAATAGAGCCGGCCATGGCCGCCGCGGTCCGGCTTCAGCAGCACGGCGCACATCATCGGCGTGGTCGCCAATGACACCGCAAGCGAGATCAGGATCGAGATCGAGATCGTCATCGCGAATTCGCGGAACAGCCGGCCGACGATGCCGGCCATCAGCAGGATCGGGATGAACACCGCGATCAGCGAGATGCTCATCGACAGCACGGTGAAGCCGACCTCGTTGGCGCCCTTCAGCGCCGCCTCGAGCGGGCTCAGGCCCTCCTCGATGTAGCGGGTGACGTTCTCCAGCACCACGATGGCGTCGTCGACCACAAAGCCGGTCGCGACCGTCAGCGCCATCAGCGACAGATTGTCGAGGCTGTAGCCGATCAGGTACATCGCCCCGAAGGTCGCGACCAGCGACACCGAGACCGCCACCACCGGAATGAAGGTGGCGCGCAGATTGCGCAGGAACGCGAACACCACGATGATGACCAGCAGCACCGCCAGAACCAGCGTGCGTTCCACGTCGTGCAGCGAGGTGCGGATGGTGGTCGAGCGGTCGACCGCAAGGCCGATATCGATCGCCGGCGACACCGACGCCTGCAACTGCGGCATCAGCCCCTTCACCAGATCGACGGTCGAGATGATGTTGGCGTTCGGCTGCCGGTAGAGGATGATCAGCACCGCGGGCTTGCCGTTGGCGAGCCCGGCATTGCGCAAATTCTCGACGCCGTCGGTCACCTCGCCGACATCGGAAAGGTGAACCGGCGCGCCGTTGCGGTAGGCCACGATCAGCGACTTGTAGTCGTCGGCCTTGTTGGCCTGGTCGTTGGCATAGACCAGGAAGCGCTGGTCGCCGACATCGATGCCGCCCTTCGGACTGTGGGCGTTGGCGCTCGACAGCGCCGCGCGAACGTCTTCCAGCCCGATGCCGTATTTGTAGAGCGTCTGCGGGACCAGATCGACACGCACGGCGGGCAGCGAGCTGCCGCCCACCACCACCTCGCCGATGCCCTCGACCTGCGACAGCTTCTGCGCCAGCACCGTGGAGGCGGCATCGTAGAGATCGCCGCGGGTCAGCGTATCCGACGTCAGCGTCAGGATCAGGATCGGCGCGTCCGCCGGGTTGACCTTGCGGTAGGTCGGGTTGCTGCGCAGGCTGGTCGGAAGGTCCGCCCGCGCCGCGTTGATCGCGGCCTGCACGTCCCGCGCCGCGCCGTTGATGTCGCGGTTCAGGCCGAACTGCAGAGTGATCCGGGTCGAGCCGACCGAGCTCGACGACGTCATCTCCGTCACATCGGCGATCTGGCCGAGATGCCGTTCAAGCGGGCTGGCGACCGTGGTCGCGACGTCCTGCGGGCTGGCGCCGGGCAGTGTCGCCTGCACCGAGATGGTCGGGAAATCCACCTGCGGCAGCGGCGACACCGGCAATTTGAAGAACGCGACAATGCCGGCCGCCGCGAGTCCGAAGGTCAACAGCGTGGTCGCGACCGGCCGGCGGATGAAGGGCGTTGACGGATCCATGGCTCAACGCGACCCGCTCGCCTCGCCGACCTCGTCCGCCCGCCCGGCAAACCGCAGTGCGAGCCGATCGAACCAGAGATAGATCACCGGCGTCGTGAACAGCGTCAGCAGCTGACTCACCAAGAGGCCGCCGACGATGGAGACGCCGAGCGGATGCCGCAGCTCGGAGCCGGCACCGCTGCCGATCATCAGCGGCAGCGCGCCCAGCACAGCCGCCATCGTCGTCATGATGATCGGCCGGAATCGCAGCAGGCAGGCCTGGTAGATCGCCTCCCGCGGCGGCTTGCCCTCGTTGCGTTCGGCGTCGAGCGCGAAGTCGATCATCATGATCGCGTTCTTCTTCACGATGCCGATCAGGAGGATGATGCCGATGATCGCGATGATGGTGAGGTCCTGCCCGGCCATCATCAACGCCAGCAGCGCGCCGATGCCGGCCGACGGCAGCGTCGAGAGGATGGTCAGCGGGTGGATGAAGCTCTCATAGAGCACGCCGAGCACGATATAGACCGTGATGATCGCGGCGAGGATCAGGAACAGCTGGTTGGACAGCGAGGACTGGAACGCCAGCGCCGCGCCCTGGAAGCTCGTGATCATGCCGAGCGGCTGGTTGATGTCGGCCTGGGCTTGCTTGATCGCGGTCACCGCGCTGCCGAGCGAGGCGCCGGGCGCGAGATTGAACGAGACGGTTGCCGACGGGAACTGGCCGAGATGCGAGACCTGCAGCGGCGCGGTCTCGACCCGCATCTTGGCCATGACCGACAGCGGCACCGGCGTCGAGCCGACCGATGACGGCAAATAGATCGACGACAGCGCGTCCAGCGAATTTTGCAGCGACGGGTCGGCCTCGAGGATAACGCGGTACTGGTTCGAGTTGGTGAACACGGTGGAGACGATGCGCTGGCCGTAGGAATCGTACAGCGCATTGTCGATCGTCGCCGGCGTGATGCCGAACCGCGCGGCCTGGTCGCGGTCGATGTCCACGAACACCGACAGCCCCTGCGCCGAGATATCGCTGGTGACGTCGCTCAGTTGCGGCAATTGCCTCAGCTTGTCGACCAGCTTCGGCGTCCATTCCGCGAGCTCGCTCGGATCGGCGTCCTGCAGGATGAACTGGTACTGGGTCCGGCTGACCGTGCCTTCGATGGTCAGGTCCTGGACCGGCTGCATGTAGAGCGTGATGCCGGTCAGATCAGCCGTGCTGGCCTTGATCCGATCCATGATCGACAGGACGCCCGCCTTGCGCTGCCCATGCGGCTTCAGATTGATCAGGATGCGGCCGCTGTTGAGCGTGGTGTTGGTGCCGTCGACGCCGATGAAGGACGACAGGCTCTCGACGTCGGGATCTTTCAAGATCGCGCTGGCGAGCCGCTGCTGCCGCTCGGCCATCGCCGCATAGGACACCGATTGCGGCGCGTCCGAAATCGCCTGGATCACGCCGGTGTCCTGCACCGGGAAGAAGCCTTTGGGGATGACGACATAGAGCAGCGCCGTCAGCCCGAATGTGGCGAGCGCGATCAGCAGCACGAACGTCTGGCGATCCAGTACCCAGTTGAGCATCCGGGCGTAGATCGCGATGACATAGTCGAAGCCTTCCCGGCTGAGCCGCTGGAAGGTATTTTCGCGCGACATGGCCTCCGGCTTCAGCAGCTTTGCGCAGGCCATCGGCACCAGCGTCAGCGACACCACTGCGGAGATCAGGATCGTGACCGACAGCGTGATGGCGAATTCGCGGAACAGGCGGCCGACGACGTCGCCCATGAACAGCAGCGGGATTAGCACCGCGATCAGCGACACCGTCAGCGAGATGATGGTGAAGCCGATCTGCTCGGAGCCGCGCAGCGCCGCCTCCAGCGGCGACTCGCCCTCCTCGATGTAGCGCGAGATGTTCTCGATCACGACGATGGCGTCGTCGACCACGAAGCCGGTCGCGATCGTCAGCGCCATCAGCGACAGATTGTTCAGGCTGAAGCCGAACAGATACATCGCACCGAGCGTGCCGACCAGCGAGAGCGGCACCGACAGGCTCGGGATCAGCGTGGCACGGGTCGAGCGCAGGAACACGAAGATCACCAGCACGACCAGGACCACGGCTAGCGACAGCTCGTATTCGACGTCGCGGACCGAGGCCCGGATCGTGACGGTCCGGTCGGTCAGGATGTTGAGGTCGATCGCGGCCGGCAGCGTGGCCTGCAACTGCGGCAGCAGGTCCTTGATGCCTTGAACGACCGAGATCACGTTGGCGCCGGGCTGGCGCTGGATGTTGAGGATGATCGCCGGCGTCTCGTTCATCCAAGCGCCGAGCTTGTCGTTCTGCGCGCCGTCGACGACGTTGCCGACGTCGCTGAGGCGGACCGGCGAGCCGTTCTTGTAGGCGATGATCAGCGATCGGTAGTCGCTGGCATTGCGGATCTGGTCGTTGGCATTGATGGTATAGGCGCGCATCGCGCCATCGAAATTGCCCTTCGGCGTGTTGACGTTGGCGTTGCCGAGCGTGGTGCGGAGATCGTCGATGTTGAGCCCATAGGCCGCGAGCTTGCGGATGTCGGCCTGGATGCGCACCGCGGGCCGCTGGCCGCCGCTGATGCTGACGAGGCCGACACCGGGCAGCTGCGAGATCTTCTGCGCGAGCCGCGTATCGACGAAGTCCTGCACCTGGGTCAGCGGCATGGTCTTCGAGGTCAGGCCGAGGGTCAGGATCGGCGCGTCAGCCGGATTGACCTTGGCGTAGATCGGCGGCGCCGGCAGGTCCGACGGCAACAGATTGCCCGCGGCATTGATCGCGGCCTGCACCTCCTGCTCGGCGACGTCGAGCGAGATCGACAAGCCGAATTGCAGCGTGATCACCGACGAGCCGGCCGAACTCACCGAGCTCATCTGGTTCAGATTCGGCATCTGGCCGAACTGCACCTCGAGCGGCGCGGTCACCGACGAGGTCATCACGTCGGGGCTGGCGCCGGGATAGAAGGTCTGCACCTGGATGGTCGGATAGTCGACCTCCGGCAACGCCGCGACGGGCAGGAATCTGAACGCCAGCATGCCCGACAGCATAATGGCGATCATCATCAGGGTCGTCGCCACCGGCCGCAGGATGAATGGCCGCGACGGGTTCATTTGGTCTGCCCGTCCTCGGACCGCTTGTGCTGGCCGCCTCCCGCCTTGTCGGGATCGGCGCCGCCCTTGCTATCTCCCTTGCTGTCGCCCTTCGCAGCCCCGTTTGCCGCGCCCTTGGCCGCACCGGCCGGGTTGGCGGCATCAGTGGCGGAGCGCACCACCACCTTCGCGCCCTCGCGCAGCTTGTCGGCGCCGTCGATCACGATGCGATCGCCGGACGTGAGCCCCGACAGCACCTCGACCCGGTCGCCGTCGGTGACCCCAAGCTTGACCGGCCGCACCGAGACCGTGCTGTCGGCATTGACGAGATAGACGAAGGTGCCGGGAACGCCGCGCTGGATGCCGGCGGTCGACATCGTCGTGGTATCCTTGTGGGTGTCGAGCAGCAGGCGGATGTTGACGAACTGGTTCGGATACAGCGTGCGCTTGTCGTTCTCGAACTGGGCGCGCAGCTTGATCGTGCCGGTGGTCGCATCGATCTGGCTGTCGAAGGTCTGCAGCGATCCCTCGGCGAGCTTGTTGGCGCCGCTGCGGTCATAGGCCGCCGTCGGCAGCACCGCACCCTCTTTCAATCGCTTCGCGACCGCCTGCAGATTGTCCTCAGGCAGCGTGAACAGCACGCTGATCGGCTCGAGCTGCGTGATCACGACGAGACCGTTGGTGTCGCCCGGCGTCACGTAGTTGCCGAGATCGACCTGGCGCAATCCGACTCGCCCGTTGATCGGCGACACGATGTGGCAATACGCCAAGTTCACTTCGGCTGATTTCACTGAGGCGCGGTCAGCTTCCACCGTGCCCTGATACTGCGCGACCAGCGCGACCTGGGTATCGAGCGTCTGATGCGGCACGGCGTTCTGCGCCGCGAGCCCCTGGTAGCGGGTGAGATCGACCTGGGCGCCCTTCAGCTGCGCTTCGTCGCGGGCGAGCTGGCCCTTGGCCTGCGCCAGCGTCGCCTCATAGGGACGCGAATCGATCTCGGCGATCAGGTCGCCCTTCTTGACCTCGTCGCCCTCCTTGAAATCGATCTTCATCAGGTAGCCACTGATCTGGCTCCTGATCGTCACGGTCGCGAGCGATGTCACGGTGCCGAGCGCGTTCAGGCTGACGCCGATATCGCCCTTGCCGACGGTCTCCGGCACGATCGACATCGGCCCGGCATTGCGCCCGCCGCCGGCCTGCGGCGGAGCGGCCTGCTGCCGCGTCCACCAGACGATGCCGGCCAGCACCGCCAGCACCACACATCCCGTCAGAAACCCCGGCCAACGCGACGCTCGCCTGACTGATCCAGGCGCGACGATCGACGGGTCCTTGATATGCTGGTCCATAAACTTGCCCACGAAGAAACACGAACGAGCTCGCGCGGCTCTATGTGTCCCCTGAAATCCGCGCGCGCCACATTCGAGGAAGCATTTTGAACGCTTCCCTCTGACAAAGCGCGTTAAGAATCGGAAAGGATGGCCCCTCCTTCCCGGTCGAGCGCTGTTTCACGCTGGATTGTGGCTATTTTACCCGATCGATTGTAACCAGGGCAACACGATCAGCAACAATCCGGCAAAGTAGATCACGCCGAAGATCAGCCCGAATTTCCAGAAGTCGCCTTTGCCGATATAGCCGCTGCCGTAATACATCGGCGCCGGTCCCGTGGCATAGGGCGAGATCACGCCCATCAGCCCGAGCGAATAGACACACAGCAGCATCAGGGTCTGCACCGACAGGCCGGGAATGCTGGAGCCGACCGCGAGCACCACCGGCAGCACGGCAGCGGTATGCGAGGTGATGCTCGAGAAGAAATAGTGGATCCAGAAAAAGAAGGTGACGAGCAGGATCATGCCGACCAGCGGCGAGGTGCCGGCGAGCGGCTTGGCATAGCCCTCGGCCACCCATTTGATGAAGCCGATCTCGTTGAGTCCCGACGACAGCGTGAGCAGCGAGGTGAAATAGAAAAATACCTCCCAGGCGCTCTTCTCCGCGACGATGTCCTCGAACGCGATCACGCCTGACAGCAGCATTAGCGAGATCACGACGAACACCACCGTGGTCGCGTTGATGAAGTTCGAGCCGAGCAGCGGCACGCTGATATTGGGATTGGAGCCGCAGATCCACAGGAACATCGCGAGCAGCACCAGCACCGCCATGATCCATTCGTGCCGCGACGGCGGCCCCATCTTGGCGAGCTCGCCCTCGCTCCAGGTCACGATCTCCGGGCTTTCCTTGATCTCCGGCCGGCAGATCACGTAGCTCAGCAGCGGCACCAGCAGCAGCAAGAGGATACCGAGCGGCGCGAAGCCGATGAACCATTGCGACCAGCCGACCTCGATATTGACGAGCTTCTTCGCGATCGAGAGCGCGGCGGCGTTCGGCGCCAGCGCGGTCAAAAACAGCGAGCTGGTCACGGCGGTGGTCGCAAACGCGGTCCACATCACGAAGGTGCCGATCTTGCCCGCGGTCGGACCGGGCTCCGAGCCATAGATGCGCGGGATGTTGCTGACGATCGGATAGATCGTGCCGCCCGAGCGTGCAGTGTTGGACGGCGTCGCCGGCGCCAGCACGAGATCGGAGAACGCCACCGCGTAGCCGAGCCCGATGGTGCGGCGGCCGAGCCCGCGCACCAGCAGCAGCGCCAGCCGGCGGCCGAGCCCGCTCTTGCGGTAGCCGATCGAGAACACGAAGGCGCCGACGATCAGCCACACCGTGCTCTCGGAAAAGCCGCCGAGCATCCAGCGCAGCGACTTGTTCGGGTCGGGCTCGACATAGCCACTGATGCCGGCGACCGTCAGGCCGATCAGGCCGACCGCGCCGACCGGCATCGATTCGAGGATCAGCCCGGTGATCACGGCGGCGAACACCGCAAAATAGTGCCACTGATTGGCGTTCAGCCCTGACGGCACCGGCACCAGATAGATCCCCAGCCAGACCAGCAACGGCGCAAATGTCCGCCATGACAACTTCATGCAGCGTCCCCCTCACCTGTGTTGATTGTCGGGCGCGCAAGCCGCCAAGTCCCCGCTATGTCCCGGGCGGTGGCGCCGTCTTTTGTGGCAATGTAGCACGGCCGCACAGTCCGCTCGGGAAACTGCGGCCGAATGGCGCGGCTTGTGGAGGAACCGGCGCGTTTCGTCAACACGTCGCGCCCCCAAGGCAGGCCCCTGGCAGGCCCCATCGCAAGATCGTCCGAGCTTTGCTATCCTCTGCGGCATGACGTCACGCGACTCCGCCTCTTCCGAGATCACGCCCGAGGTCCTGCTGCGCGCCTATGCCTGCGGCATCTTCCCGATGGCAGAGAGCGCCGACGATCCGACCCTGTTCTGGGTCGAGCCGGAATTGCGCGGCGTGATTCCGTTCGACGGCTTCCGCATCGCCTCCCGCCTCGCCCGCACGGTGCGCTCGGATGCGTTCACCGTCACCGTCGATACTGCGTTCAAGGCTGTCATCGCCGGTTGCGCGGCGCCGCAGCCCGGCCGCGACGACACCTGGATCAACAAGCGCATCCGCGATCTCTATGTCGGGCTCTACGCGTCGGGCCATTGCCACAGCGTCGAGGTCTGGCAGGACGACAATCTGGTCGGCGGACTCTACGGCGTCAGCCTCGGCCGCGCCTTCTTCGGCGAGAGCATGTTCCACACCGTGCGCGATGCATCGAAGGTCGCGCTGGTGCATCTGGTGGCACGGCTGATCGCAGGCGGGTTCGAGTTGCTCGACACGCAGTATGTCACCGAGCATCTGAAGACATTCGGCGCCGTCGAGATTTCACGCCGCCGCTATCGCGCGCTGCTCGACAAGGCGATATCAGGCGCGCCGGCGGATTTCCGCAAGCTCGACGCCACGCAGCCGATCAAGGGCGCTGATGCGCTCGCGATCATCGCCAAGCGCAATTGAACGTGGTGATGAAGTAGCCCGGATAAAGCGAAGCGCAATCCGGGACAAGCCCATCCGCGGATAGGAAACCCGGATTTCGCTAACGCTCCATCCGGGCTACGCAGTGGCGATCAGTTTCCGAACAAACCGCCGAACAACCCGCCCGGCCGCTGCTGCTGGGGCGGCGGAGGTGGCGGCTGCTGCTGGTATTGCGGCAGCGGCGGCGGCGGCGGACGCGGCGCGGCCTGTTTCGGCGACGCGCGCTTCTGGGCCGGCGGCGGAGGCGGCGCCGGCCCCTTCGGTGGATCGGGCGCGGCGGTCACGATGGTCTGATCCGGCCCTTTGCAGTCGGTCAGCCAGATGTCGTAGATCGGATGCTCGACGCCATGCAGGCCGGGGCTCGCCGCGAACATCCAGCCGGAGAAGATCCGCTTCACCTCGCCCTGCAAGGTGATCTCGTCCACCTCGACAAAGGCGTCGGTGTTGGCGGCTTCCGTCGACGGCCTGGTGTAGCAGGCGTCGGTCTTCACCCGCAGCGCGCCGAACTGCACGGTCTCGCCGATATCCTCGTCGAAATTGATGATGCGGCCGGTGATCTTGTCGAGGCCGGAGAAGCTCGCCTTCTTGTTGGTGATCTTGGTCGAGGGCGGCTCCTGCACGACCTCGTCACCCGGCTGCAACGTCGCAGGCGTCTGCTGCGGGGCGCCCTGGGGGGCACCTTGCGGCGCGCCCTTGGGACGCTGCCCCGGGGGGCAGCGGGTTG
>NZ_LGHK01000109.1 GCF_001908235.1 Bradyrhizobium sp. NAS96.2 | reverse complement strand
GAAGGCGAGCAAGCCGAAGGATGCCACGACTACGCCGTCGAACACCGCACAGAGAAGGTCGAGTTCGCGTTCGTCCATCTGACAATCCTATTTGCTCGCGGACTGTTTCTCCCAATTTAAGCTCATCCCCCAGCGGCTAAGGGTGGTACCGTAATCACACGGGGCGCAGTCCCGCGCCTGAGATTTGAGGACCGCCAGGTTGGAGCGGCAGGCGTCGTCGGTACCAACCTCCCGGCGAGCACCAGCCCCGGGCACCGGCGCTAAACGCACCATCGGCTACGCTGAACCAAAGCTTGCCGAATGGCTTGTGTGTGAGAAGCGTCACAGATCGCCAAGCTCGGATTGGCCGCGCAATTCAGATGGGGATGTGCTTCGCAGCATGGCGAAGCGCGGATTTGACTTTTCTCTGCCCCACGAAATCGATTTCAATATCGACTTTCAAGCATGGCCACCGCCCGCTGAAGCTATCCAGCTCCTTCGGTCAAAGTGTCAGGACGTCAAAATCTATGACGAAGGCCAGTACGTGCAGCTTAGAATCAATGCGCACGTCACCTATGAATTCGTTATCCGGACCCAAGCCGACTTCTCGGAACAAATGAAAGCCTTCGGCGGCGTCTGTGAGTCATGGGGAGTATTCTACATGCCATTTAAGCCGGAGGCGTAAGGGCTTGTGGCGTTTGCGCCGTAATGCCGCGTTTTCGAGCGAAGCGGGTAACGGTTCGCGTTAAGAAAGCCCGGCAAAACACGGCTCCGGAGGCGCTTTGCGGCGCAAATAGCCGGGAATCCGGACCTTCATAGATGCAAACAATTTACACTAACTGCAGCGGGTTCCGTTGGTACCCTTCTTTTCGCGGGTCCGGACCGGTACAGTTGTGCCGCTCATTTGAGGAGGATTTCCCATGCAGGACCGGCGCCAGAGCCCACGCGACAAGGTGTTTTACGGTGCGGTTGCGGAGATCAATGAACGCGGCTCGACGATGGATTGCGTCGTCCGCAACATCAGCGAAGGCGGTGCCTGTGTCGAATTTGGCGATGCCGTACACCTGCCCGAAGAGATGAATCTCAGCGTCGCGCGCAAGGGCCGCTCGTTCCTGGCGCGCCTGATCTGGCGCCAGGCCAACAAGGTCGGCCTCGCCTTCAAGATCATGACCTCGGACACGCCGGTGAGCGATCTCGACGAGCGGGTCCGCCGCAGCGAGATCAAGAAGCGGCAGCTGCAGCGGCGCATCAAGGAACTGCTCGGCCAAGGCTAACGATCAAGGCTAACAATCGAGGCTAACAATCGAGGCTGAGCCCTTTTTTCCCGTTCCCCGGCCTCGTTTCGGTGCACCCCGGGGCGGACATTTCGGGGGTTGCCAAGGTCAGGTTAATCCAGCATCCGGTAAGCCCGCCAAGCTGGAACCGAGAGCAACCTCACGACATGTCGTCCGCGATTATTGAGCATCCCGACGGGCTGCCGCAGCCGCAGCGCAATTGGGCCATCCTCACGATCGCGCTCGGCCTCGTCATGGCCGTCGTCGACGGCTCGATCGCCAATGTCGCGCTGCCGACCATCGCGCGGGATCTTAACGCCAGCCCCGCCTTCTCGATCTGGATCGTCAACGGCTATCAGCTGGCGATCACGATCTCGCTGCTGCCGCTGGCCTCGCTCGGCGAGATCATCGGCTACCGCCGTGTCTATCTGGCGGGACTGCTGCTGTTCACGCTGGCATCGCTGTTCTGCGCGCTGTCGCACACGCTGCCGCTGCTGACGATCGCCCGCATCCTGCAAGGGTTTGGTGCCGCCGGCATCCTCAGCGTCAACACCGCGCTGGTCCGCTTCATCTATCCGCATTCGCAGCTCGGCCGCGGCATCGGCGTCAACGCGCTGGTCGTCGCGATCTCGGCTGCGGTCGGCCCGACCATCGCCTCGTTCATCCTGGCGGTCGGCACCTGGCCCTATCTGTTCGCCATCAACGTCCCGCTCGGCGTCGTCACGCTGGCGTTGGGCTGGCGGTTCCTGCCGCACACCCGGCCCGCTGTTCACGCCTTCGACTGGCAGAGCGCTGCGATGAGCGCCATCGCATTCGGGTTCGGCATCAGCGCGATCGACAGCGCCGGCCATGGCGAGGCGCTGTACGTCTGCGCCTTGGAATTCGCGGTTGCCGCGGTCGCCTCGCATTTGCTGTACCGCCGCCAGCAGCATCTGCCTTCGCCGCTGCTGCCGGTCGACCTGCTGCGGATTCCGATCTTCGCGCTCTCGATCGGCACCTCGATCGCCTCGTTCTGCGGCCAGATGCTGGCCTTCGTCGCAATGCCGTTCTACCTCGAAAACCATTTCGGCTATTCGGCGGTGCAGATCGGCCTGTTGATCACGCCGTGGCCGATCGCGGTCGCCTTCGCCGCGCCGATCGCGGGCTGGCTGGTCGAGCGCTATCCGGCCGGCCTGCTCGGCGGCATCGGCCTGCTGCTGTTCGCGCTGGGATTGGGCACGCTGGCGTTCATGCCTGCCAATGCCGCGCCGATCGACGTGATCTGGCGCATGGCGCTGGCCGGCGCCGGCTTCGGCCTGTTCCAGACCCCGAACAACCGCACCATGATCGCCGCCGCGCCGCGCGAGCGCTCCGGCGGCGCCAGCGGCATGCTGGGCACCGCGCGCCTGCTCGGACAGACCATCGGCGCCGCCTTGGTGGCGATGCTGCTGGCGCGCTATCCGGCCGACGGCACAAGGATCTCGCTGATGGTCGGCGTCGGCTTCGCCGTCGTCGGCGCCCTGCTCAGCACGCTGCGGCTGTCTTCAGCCGGCAGCCGCGGCGCCGAGCGGGTGCGGATTCAGGAGGGGCAGCGTTTGAAGGGCGAGTGACGCGCGATCCGGTTCGCACTCGACAAGCGCACGCGCACGCGCGACGTTTCCTGCGGGCCAGCCGTCCCGCGGGCTCGAGCTTGGTAACGATGGACAAGGTACGCTGCGATGCCGAACTTCAACCGAAGTGAGTATGGGCTGCTCAAGGATTTCTTTTCCTTCTATGTCCATATGCGAATGGAAGCGTCGCCGCCCGAAGAACCGCAGCGCGCTCTCAACAACCTAGAAGCCTTGGAAAACAAGAGTCCACGAATGGCTCTCCAGGGGCTGCGGCAAGCGATCAATGATTGCGTCGAAGAATCGTGGCACTTCGATCCAGCCAAGGTTGCGGCTTTGGATGCCGAGCTGATCAACCGCGGGATCATTACCCTCTCTGAACTACGCAGACGATACTCGCGCGGCTACACCAAGGTTCTTAAGCGAGGACGAATCAAAAACGACACCGAGTTCTATCTGCTTCAGAACGTTATCAATGATCCGTCTGAAAAAACTTCTGAAGAGCGTGAACTGCTCGCCAAGTTGCTATCAGACTATGAGGGAGCTTAGCGTACGCAGTACCGACCGGTCCCGACCGCGCCAACGACGTCGCCAAACAAAAAAGGCCGGCTGTTCAGCCGGCCTTTTCGTTGATTGTTTGTTGGCGCCTTAGGCCTTGACCATCGGCCCCTTTGAGGCTGGCCCCTTGGTGCCGCCTCCGCCGCCGTTGTTCGGGCCGCCCTTCGGCGGCTTGCGCTTGCGCGGCGGCAGGTTCTCGGGCTTCGGGGTGACCGGGCCTTCGACATATTCGAAGCCGATCTTGTCCTTGGCGGTCGCCTCGTCCTTGACCAGCACGACGCGGACATGTCCGCCGCCCTTGAGCTGGCCGAACAGAACTTCATCCGCGAGCGGCTTCTTGATGTGCTCCTGGATGATGCGCGCCATCGGACGTGCGCCCATCTGCTCGTCATAGCCGTGCTCGATCAGCCAGGCCTTGGCGGGCTCGGACAGCTCGATCGTGACGTCGCGGTCGGCGAGTTGCGCTTCGAGCTGAAGCACGAACTTCTCGACCACCATGCCGATCACCTCGGCATTGAGGTGAGCGAACGAGACGATCGCATCCAGCCGGTTGCGGAACTCCGGCGCGAACTGCCGGTTGATCGCCTCATGATCGTCGCCTTCCCGCTTCGAGCGGGTGAAGCCGAAGGCCTGCCGCGCGAGGTCGGCCGCGCCCGCATTCGTGGTCATGATCAGGATCACGTTGCGGAAGTTGACCTGCTTGCCATTGTGGTCGGTGAGCCGGCCATGATCCATGATCTGCAACAGCACGTTGTACAGATCCGGATGCGCCTTCTCGATTTCGTCGAGCAGCACGACGCAATGCGGATGCTGGTCCACGCCATCGGTGAGCAGGCCGCCCTGGTCGAAGCCGACATAGCCGGGAGGGGCGCCGATCAGGCGCGACACGGTGTGCCGCTCCATGTATTCGGACATGTCGAAGCGCAAGAGCTCGACACCGAGCGACGCCGCCAGTTGCTTGGCCACCTCGGTCTTGCCGACGCCGGTCGGACCCGAGAACAGATAGCTGCCGATCGGCTTCTCCGGCTCGCGCAAGCCGGCCCGCGCCAGCTTGATCGACGCCGCCAGCGACTCGATCGCCTTGTCCTGGCCGAACACCGTGCGCTTCAAGGTCTGCTCGAGATGCTTCAACACCTCGGCATCGTCCTTCGACACGCTCTTCGGCGGGATCCGCGCCATGGTCGCGATCGTGGTCTCGATCTCCTTGATGCCGATCGTCTTCTTGCGCTTGCTCTCGGCAACCAGCATTTGCGCCGCGCCGGATTCGTCGATCACGTCGATCGCCTTGTCGGGCAGCTTGCGGTCGTGGATGTAGCGCGACGACAGCTGCACCGCCGCTTCGATCGCCTCATTGGTGTATTTCAGCCGATGGTAATCCTCGAAATAGGGCTTGAGGCCCTTGAGGATCGCGATGGCGTCTTCCACCGTCGGCTCGTTGACGTCGATCTTCTGGAACCGCCGCACCAGCGCGCGGTCCTTCTCGAAGTGCTGACGGTATTCCTTGTAGGTGGTCGAGCCCATGCAGCGGATCGTGCCCGAAGCCAGCGCGGGCTTGAGCAGATTGGATGCATCCATCGCGCCGCCGGAGGTGGCGCCGGCGCCGATCACGGTGTGGATCTCGTCGATGAACAGGATGGCGTTCGGATGCGCCTCCAGCTCCTTCAGGACCTGCTTCAACCGCTCCTCGAAGTCGCCGCGGTAACGGGTGCCTGCGAGCAGCGTGCCCATGTCGAGCGAGAACACGGTCGCCGCCGCCAGCACTTCCGGCACGTCGCTGTCGACGATGCGCTTGGCGAGGCCTTCGGCGATCGCGGTCTTGCCGACGCCGGCTTCGCCGACGAACAGCGGATTGTTCTTCTGGCGGCGGCACAGCACCTGGATCGCACGGTTGATCTCGGCATTGCGGCCGATCACCGGATCGATCTTGCCGTCGCGCGCCTTCTTGTTGAGGTTGACGCAATAGGTCTCGAGCGCCTCGCCCTTCTTCTTGGAGTCCTCGTTGCCCTTGGTCTCGGTCTCCTCGTCGACGCCGCGCACCGGCCGCGCCTCGGAGACGCCGGGCCGCTTGGCGATGCCGTGGCTGATGTAGTTGACGGCGTCGTAGCGCGTCATGTCCTGCTCCTGCAGGAAATACGCGGCGTGGCTCTCGCGCTCGGCGAAGATCGCGATCAGGACATTGGCGCCGGTCACCTCCTCGCGACCGGACGACTGGACGTGAATCACCGCGCGCTGGATCACGCGCTGGAACCCGGCGGTCGGCTTCGCGTCATCCGCGCCGTCCGTCACCAGGTTTTCGAATTCGGTCTCGAGATAATTGACGAGGCTCGTCCTCAGCTTGTCGAGATCGACGCTGCAGGCCCGCATCACCGCCGCCGCGTCCGAGTCATCGATCAGCGACAGCAGCAGATGTTCGAGCGTTGCGTATTGATGATGACGCTCGTTTGCGATCGCCAAAGCACGGTGCAGCGATTGTTCAAGGCTTTGAGAAAAAGTTGGCATTCGCGTCCTCTATGGCCCCCGGCCATCATGATCGCCATTACCGGGTCAGGCAATAACAACCTTCGTGATCGCCATTGATATAGTTACGACGGATCGTGGCGAAAGACCGGTCCCGCGGTGATGGTTTTCTTCTAAATTTCGGGCGCTCGAACGTCGCCCGGCGCGCCCCGTGATCATACGGGAACGCGGTTCACCACTGTCACAAAACGCGATGCAAGACCCGTTCCGCTCCCCGCGGCAGGTCACTCGTTCCCGCCGGCTACTTCTTTTCCATCACGCATTGCAGTGGATGCTGATGCTTGCGCGCGAAGTCCATGACTTGTGTCACTTTGGTCTCGGCGATCTCATAGGTAAACACGCCGCACTCACCGATCCCGTGATGGTGAACGTGCAGCATGATCGTGGTCGCGGCCTCGGCGTCCTTGTTGAAGAATCGTTCCAGCACGTGAACGACGAACTCCATCGGAGTGTAGTCGTCGTTCAGGATCAGAACACGATACAGGTTCGGGCGCTTGGTCTTCGGCTTGACCTTGGTGATGACCGAGGTTGACGGGCCGCTGCCCGCGCCATTGCGGTTGTCGCCATTGCTCATTTTCGGCACCGGCGCGGCGGGCACCGCCGGCATGGACGAAACCGGCTCGAAGATCGGGACTGTCAACGTGGATCGCAACATGGTTCAGGCGTTCGAATTCCCCAGGGAAGACCGGCGGCAAACCGGACGGCGATTGGAAGGTGGTCGCGATTGCCGCAAGACTGATCGCGGAACCCCAGCAACGCTTTCCAGATTGCCGCTCCCGGTCCGATCCGGCGGCCGGATCGGCTTCCCGAATATGGGCCTCACGACGCCCTGCCGCAAGCGCAGACCCGTCGTAGCCCACCGGTCCGTTTCCCGGCGCGGCAACCCTCGGAAGGTTAATCATTTCTGCCTGATTTGACAAAGGATCGGGGCAGCCAATTTAGACGGCATTGAGGATAGCGCGTGCTTTTGCCCCGCTTTTGATCGTCCGCCGGACTGCCTGGCGGGTTTCCCCAGCCCGATTCACCATCTGTTTAGCCGCGCACGTAGAGATGGCCGCGCAATCCATTTTGACGAGGCGTCATGCTTGGTTCAGCCATTTCCAATCGCGTCCGCGCGGCCGCCCGCCGGTTTTCCACGTCAAGGAGCGGCAACGTCGGGGTGATGTTCACCTTCGCGATGCTGCCGATCCTCGCCTTCGTGGGGGCCGCGATCGACTATACCCGCGCCAACAGCGCCCGGTCCTCGATGCAGGCGGCGCTCGATTCCACCGCGCTGATGCTGTCCAAGGACCTGACCATGGGCAACATCACGGCCGCGCAGATCCCGAGCAAGGCCCAGTCCTATTTCAATGGCCTTTACACCAACAAGGACGGCCAGGGCATTGCGGTCTCGGCCACCTATACAACCCCGACCTCGAGCGCGGCGGCGACCATCCTGCTGAGCGGGTCCGGCTTCGTCAAATCCGATTTCATGCAGCTTGCCGGTTTTCCGACGCTGAATTTCAGCAGTTCGACGACCACCACCTGGGGCAACGTCAAGATGCGCGTCGCGCTGGCGCTCGATAACACAGGATCGATGAGCCAGAACGGCAAGATTACTGCGCTGCGAAACGCGGTGGCCGGAACCGGCGGCCTGATCGACCAGCTCAGCGCGCTCAGCAAGAACAACGGCGACGTCTACATCTCCGTCATCCCGTTCGCGAAGGTCGTCAATGTCGGCTCCTCGAACTACAGCCAGTGGTGGATCGACTGGACCGATTGGCTGAATCCGCCGACCGCCCAACCCAACAACGGCGGTATGGGGACGGGCAGCCAGAGCTTGCAGGCGACGCTGCCGATGAACTGGCACGCGGTTGGCCCCGGCGCGAGGTGCCCCTGGTCAAACAGCAATGGCGGCTTCACCTGCACAGCCGGCCCAACCAGCACATCAAACGTGTCGACGATTCCGTCGAGCGGAACCTATAAGGGCTATATCTGCCCAAGCGTCGATTATAACTCCCACACGGTCTACAATGGCTGTTGGGTCAGCACGCAGGTCGGCACCACCGCGCAAGTGTTCTGCTCAGGAAACGGCAATTGTGCGTGTCCGAAGAATTCCTCGGGCAGCAATGTTACCGGCTGCAGTTGCACCGGCAGCGGCACGAGCACGTCGTGCTCCGGCTACATCTACACCCACGACTGGACGCAGCCCGGTCCTAACGACACAACGCACAACACGAACCAGCCTCGGGTGAGCGCCGTCGTCGGATGGACCAACAACCAATGGACGGCGACCAATCAGACGCCTACCGTCCTCAACAATTGGCAGCAGCAGTCCACCAACCCCATCAGCAACTGGACGGGTTGCATCACCGACCGCACCCAGCCTAACGATGCGAACGGCGTGCTGCCGGTCTTGTCCGATGTCACGACGACGTTCCCGGCCAACGAGTACTACGAGAACGGCACGGCCTATTGCAGCAGCAGAGCCTCGACGCCGCTCGAGCCGATCATTCCCTTGAGCTACAACTGGAGCTCGCTGAAGACTGCGGTCAACGCCATGCAGCCGACCGGCGGCACCGACCAGTCGGTCGGTCTGGCCTGGGCGTGGCAGTCGCTTCTGCCCGGCGGTCCGCTGAACGCGCCGGCCGAGGACGCCAACACGACCTACAACCGGGTCATCATCCTGTTGTCCGACGGTCTGAACACCGAGGACCGCTGGCCGGTCTACGGCGACGGCAGCTCGCAGGCCTCGGGCAATCCGATCGACGCGCGGCAGGCGCTGCAGTGCCAGAATCTGCAGAACGCGAGGGATGCCAACGGTGCGCCGATGTACACGATCTACACCATCCAGGTGAACACCAGCACGCCCGCCGATCCGACCTCGACTGTCCTGAAGAACTGCGCCAGCAGTCCCGACAAGTTCTTCATGCTGACCAGCTCGACCGAGATCCTGACGACGTTCAACACGATCGGAACTGCCCTCAGCAAGCTCCGGCTGGCGAAATAGCCGCCCGCGTCCGCCCAACAAAAAAGCCCGGCCGAAACGGCCGGGCTTTTCGTTTGTCTTGGTCGGCAGCGCTTACTGAGCGGGCGCGAACTTGGAGACCAGGCCCTCATAGGGCTTGAAGGTCTGCTTGGCGCAGTCGCTGTACAGGCCGGCGATCTTCTGCGATTCCGAGACGAAGGTCTCGTAGGAGGAGCGCAGGTATTCGGTCTGCGCCTCGAGCGCCTTGTCCAGCGACTTCACGCCCGACAGCTTCTCGACGAACGACTTGGTGTCCTCAAACGACTTCTTGGCGTAGTCGCCGTAAGCGGTGGCGATCGCCTGGACGCCGCTCTGCAGGTTGTTCGCAGACGCAGTGACCGACTCGAAATGCTCTTTGCCGTAGTTCTGAATGTCTTCGATCTTGACCATGGATTGGAATTCCTTTTCCCAGACTTGAAGGCGCAAATTCCCATTGCCGGGAAGCTCCCGGCCCCCTGACTTGATTAGAATACCGCATCGCACAATAAAGTCAACAAATATTGTGCAACGCACAATCACACAGCACGAATCCTGGGCATTTGCGCTAAACCCCGGGGGACTACGCAACGGTTGCTTAATCTTTTGGAAACTCGGTCCGCCTAACCTGATTCCCGGACTTTGTTCGCCTTCCGACGGGCAGCCTTGAAAGCTGTTTGTGAACAACACCTTAGCTAGAAGAGCGACCTGAGCCGCCACGAGGGCCGATGGTTCTGCCCGAAGTGGTCTGTTGCGCAGGCAAGGATCGACGGCCGCCGGGCACAATTTCGCCTCACGAGCCAGTGATCTAGATAGAAATTGGGACGGGGAAGTAGATGCTTCGAACAACCTTGGCCTCCTCGCGGGCGCTGCGAGTTGGCGTTCTTGGGCTCGTTACCGTCACGACGGCGATCCTGATCACCAGTGATAGCGCGGAGGCGCGCCGTCACCGGCGTCACACCGCCCGTCATCACCACAGCGAGGCCGCGCGCGAAAGCTACAGCCCGCAATTCGCGACGATCATCGTCGACGGCAACACCGGCTCGGTGCTGACGTCAAACAGTCCCGACGGCCTGCGGCACCCCGCCTCGCTCACCAAGATCATGACGCTCTATCTGCTGTTCGAGCGCCTCGATTCCGGAAAGATGAAGCTCGACACCGAGATGCCGGTTTCCGAGCATGCCTCCGAGCAGGACCCGACCAAGCTTGGACTGCGGCCCGGCCAGACCATCAAGGTCGAAGACGCCATCAAGGGCCTCGTCACCCGTTCCGCCAATGACGCGGCAGTCGTGATCGCCGAGGCGATCGGCGGCAGCGAAGACGACTTCGCCCGCATGATGACCCGCAAGGCCCGTGCGCTCGGCATGAGCCGGACGGTCTATCGCAACGCCTCCGGCCTGCCCAACGACGAGCAGGTCACCACCGCGCGCGATCAGTCGACGCTGGGCCGCGCCATCCAGGACCGCTTCCCGCGCTATTATCGCTACTTCTCGACGACGGCCTTCAATTTCCGCGGCCACACCATCACCGGCCACAATCATCTGCTCGGCAGCGTCGAGGGCGTCGACGGCATCAAGACCGGCTACACCCGCGCCTCCGGCTTCAACCTCGTGACCTCGATCCACCGGGGCAATCGCTTCCTGGTCGGCGTGGTGCTCGGCGGCCGCAGCGGCGGCTCCCGCGACGCCATCATGCGCAACCTGTTGGCCGAGAACATCGGCAAGGGCGCCACCAACCGTACCGTCGCTGCGATCACCGAGCGCAATCCGGCCGACGGCAATGTCCAGGTCGCCGATGCCGACGATGCGCGCCAAGCGGATAGCTCGCCGGTTGCCGCGTCCGAGCCCGCCCCCGCTCCGCTGCCCG
>NZ_LGHK01000108.1 GCF_001908235.1 Bradyrhizobium sp. NAS96.2 | reverse complement strand
CCATCAAGGGCCTGCCCACGCTGCTCACGGCACTCCGGCCATCCGCAGCCTGAGCCGCGCGCTTGGTCACTCAATACTCCCCGCGCCGGGCCGACTTTTTGCACGGCCTGGAAGGCCAGGACCCATAGCCACCGCTTTTGATTGTGAACGAGATCGTGGGCCCAGCGTCGCGCAACAATGCGCATTTGGGGTAATGGGTCCCGGCCTTCGCCGGGACGACGATGAGGATGGATTCTCGATCCAAGATGCCAAACATGCGGTGTCATCGCCCGGCTTGACCGGGCGATCGAGTATTCCAGAGACGGCAGCGCTTGAGCCGAGAGGCCGCGGCGTACTGGATCGCCCAGTCCCGTCTTCGCTTGTCGGGCAAAACGCCGTCTGCGAATAACCCGTGGGCTATGAAAGATCCGGGGCGGGCGCGTTTACGCGCGTTCTTGAAAGACAGCAGGTTTGGTAGCCCATCGCGACTTGTCGAAGTTTCCGGTTGACTAATCCATAACTTACTGGCTATACGTTAATCCATAGCCAATGGGTTATTGATCGCAAATGCCAGACGCTCACGACGTGCTGTTTCGAACCCTCGCAGACCCGACCCGCCGGGCGATCTTCGAGCGCCTGTGCCGCGAGGGTGAGCAGACCGTCAGCGCGCTGACGGCGCGGGCGAGGATTTCTCAGCCGGCGGTGTCAAAGCATCTCGGCGTGCTGAAGCAGGCCGGGCTGGTGCGCGATCGCCATGAAGGACGGCAGACACACTACAGCGCGCAACTCGGTGCGCTGGCGCCGCTGATCGACTGGACCAGCCAGATGGCCGGCTTCTGGCAGAACCGGTTCGACCACCTCGAAGATCTCCTCAAAAGGATGGACCAATGAACAACACCACCCCTGAGACGCGCTCGGCGATCGTCGAGCGCGAGTTTCCTCATCCGCCGGAAAAGCTCTGGCGCGCGCTGACCCAACCGCATCTGATGGAGGAGTGGCTGATGAAGAACGACTTCAAGCCCGAGGTCGGGCACAGCTTCAATCTGCGCGGCGAGTGGGGCGGCGTGCTGGACTGCAAAGTGCTCGCCATCGAGCCGCACAAGACGCTGTCCTACACGTGGAATTTCGCGCATGAGGATGCCGCCTACAATCTCGAGAGCGTGGTGGTCTTCACGCTGACGCCGACGCCGCGTGGCACCCATCTGCGCGTCGAGCAGTCCGGCTTCCAGCCGCATCAGAAGCAGGCCTATGGCGGCGCCCATGCCGGGTGGAAGCAGTTTTTCGAGAAGCTCGATCAGCTGCTGGTGCGCGAAGGCTGACGGTCTCTCCTCGTCATTGCGAGCGAAGCGAAGCAATCCATCTCTCTGCACGTGCTGCACGATGGATTGCTTCGTCGCTATCGCTCCTCGCAATGACGGTTGTGCTCACATCATCCAACAGGAGGTCACATTGAACTGGAACAACTGGATCAGGCAATCGCACCGCTGGCTCTCGATGGTCTTCACGGTCGCCGTCGTCATCAACATCGTCGCCATGGTGCTGCAGCAGCAGGCGACCTGGATCGGCCTGCTGGCGCTGTTCCCGCTGATCCTGATGCTGCTCAGCGGCCTGTATCTGTTCGCGTTGCCCTATCTGGCGCCGCGGCGCCGGCTCGGGGGATCGACCTCGGCATCGCAAGTATGATTGATTGGGTCAGCCGAGGAAACGCGAGGCAGCAATGACGGCATCGGAACGTATCGACCAGATGATCGAGGATCTCACCGACTGGCGCGGCAAGACGCTCGCCAGCCTGCGCAAGAGCATCCTCGCCGCCGATCCCGGCATTATCGAGGAGTGGAAGTGGATGGGCAGCCCGGTGTGGTCGCGCGACGGCATCATCGCGGTCGGCAACGCGCACAAGGGCAAGGTCAAACTGACATTCATGTATGGCGCGCAACTCCCGGACCCCGACAAGCTGTTCAACACCGGCTTCGAGGGCAATGTGCGGCGCGCGATCGACCTGTTCGAGGGCGACAAGATCGACGCCCCTGCGCTGAAGGCCCTGATCCGCGCCGCGATTGAGCTCAACCAGGCCAAGTCGAAGAAACCAGCGAAGAAAGCCGCGGGCGCTGGCGCAACCGCGAAGAAGGCATGAACTGCGCTGGCATGCGGTCTGTTGATCCGGTCTGTCCAAGATGATCAGAACCCGGCTCGCCACATCGTCGGACGCGGACGCGATCTCGGCGCTGCTGACGGCCAATTCCGGCGATCGCGGCGGCATGCTGCTCGGACAATGGCCGCGCGACATGATCGCGGCGCGCGTGGCACGCGGGCAATCGATCGTTGTCGCGACCGGCGAGGACGGCCGGCTGCTCGGCGCGCTCCTGACCTCGGAGAAGGGATTTGACGAAGCGCCGCCGGTGCTGGCGATGCTGAAGGCCTGGCCGGTGAGTCCCGATGCGTATGTGTACGGCCCGGTGTGCGTCTCCGAGGACGCGCGCGGTCTAGGTGTCCTCGATGCATTATACGCGAAGCTTCAGACGATATTTCCCGGCCGCGAAGCAATCCTCTTCATCAGGGAAGACAATCCGCGCTCGCTGAAGGCGCATCTGCGGCTCGGCATGCGCGAGGTCGCGCGATACGACTTCGGCGGCACGGTTTTCATGGTCCTGAGCGACAGGCCCGATCTCGGGCCATAGCCGGATCGTTGCCGAAGACCTCAGTTCCGCACGCGGGAACTCGGGTCCCAATATCAGCGACAATCAGAAACAAAACATTCACCATCGGATACGAATGCCGGGCGACCTGCCAGAAGTTGTACCGGCTTACCGACGCAATTGAAAGGACGGCTGCTAAACCTGTGGCTGTGGAATGAGCGGGTCTCGCGTCGAGGCGCCCGTTGGAATGGCAGTCGCAATGCTCAGTCAGTTGGTCGGTCCGTCACGGATCGTTTCGTCGGCGGACTCCGATGTCGCACCGCAGGCCTCCCCGAGGACAACAGCTACGACCGAGGAGCCTCGCGCCCCGCAACCTCATCAGCGGGTCGAGCGCGGTTCATGGCTGATCGGCATCGCGGCGAGCGGTTTCGCCGGCTTCCTGCTCTGGAAATTCCAGATCGACGTCGAACCCGAAAGCCTGGCGTTGTTTTCGGGCCTGATGGGGTTTCTGCTTGCCGTCGATATCGTCTATGGCAGATGGCGGCCCGCACCGGTTCTGTCCAACCTAGCCGCGGCAGTCGCCGTGTTCTTCTGGTCGGCCGCGGCGGCCGCAACGATCAGCCTCGTCGGCCTCAGATACAAATTCCCCCTGATCGACGACGGTCTCGCCAACGCCGATCGCCTCATCGGGATCGATCTCCCGTCGATCATCCCATGGTTTGCGAACCATCCATGGCTGACTGAACTGCTCGCTGCTGCCTATTGCAGCTCCTTCGTGCAGGTGGCCGCACTGTTCGTCCTTCTGGCGGTGACAAAGCGCTTCGACAGGCTCTGGCAACTGGTGTTCGTGTTCAGCCTGACGATCGTTGCGTCGACGATGGTCTCGGTGTTCTGGCCCGCCAAGGGCGCCTTTGTCTATTTCGACCATCCCGTCGCGATCCTCAACGCGCTGCCCGAGCACGCCGGGATCTATCATCTCGCGAAGTTCGAATACTTCCGCAACGCTGCCGCTCCGGAATTGTCGTTGAGCAATTTGCAGGGCGTGGTGACGTTTCCGTCGTTCCACACCTGTCTCGCCCTGATGACGATTTTCGCGACGATCGGCACGAGATGGCTGTTCGGCATCACCCTGATCTGGAATCTTCTCGTCCTGGTCTCGACGATCCCGATCGGCGGCCATTACGTCATCGACCTCACTTGCGGTGCGCTGCTGTGGCTGGCGGCAATGAAGGTCGAGGCGATGCTCGGCAGATCATCGATGACGTTGCGCGCGATGCCGATGCCAGAAGCCGTGTCCGCCTAGCGGTGGAATGACGCGCGGTACCGTTTGAGGCCGGCGACAACGCTCGGGTTGAACCCGCCGACGGCGGGTCCGACAAACTTGAAAGGCGGAGCTGTTGGCAATGGACTGGGAAGCGCTCTGGGAGGCTCTGATTGGCTCGTTTCTCCCAGCGCCGACTGGCTCCAGATTGCTTGACGCCGCGCCAACCGGAATCTTCTGCTCGCCGCTGTTCTGGACGTGGATTGCGCTGCTCGCCGGTCTGATCGGGCTCGCGTGCTGCATCGTTTACATCGGCTTGCGGTCGAGCCCGGCGTTGTTTTGGCTCGCGCTCCTTGTCGATGCCGTGGCTCTGGTGTTCGTGCGGCGTGCACTCAAATGGCGCTATCCGATCTAGCGACTTTCGGTCGTGCGTCGCGCCGCGGGTGGCACTCTATGCCGAGATGTCGACCGCCTGGCCGGCCTTGCCGGCGTTCTTCCGGAACGACTGCTCGATCAACTCCTTGATCTTCTGCTCGACGGCAGCGCGCTGATCCGGCGTCATGTTTTTCAGGTCTTCCTCCGACAGTCCCATGCTCTTGAGGATGTTGGCGCGCATGCGGTCCATCGGGCTCATCTGCGCGTATTTGAGAAATTTCTGCTCGACGCTGTCGTCGGAAGAGCCGGCGCCGGTGGCTTGCGTGGATCCGGAGGCATCGGCCGTCAACGGCTTCTTCAATGTGCCAGTCGTCATGCTGGCTGTGACCGATCCGAAGGCCGAGATGGACGTCATCTGCGCGCGCTGTCCCCGTTGCAATGCTGCAATTGCGGAGCAAACGGCGTGCCAGTCGGCGCCTCAGCGTTTTCAAGCAGATCGCGACGACGCGGCGCGCGCCTGACGTGCCGCGGGAAAGTTCTGCCGGGTGAAGTTTGCCGGAGGAGCGGCCGCTACGCCATCGTATGCACGATCACTGGACCTGCGACCGTTGCGGCCGTCATGCCATCGTATGCACGATCACCGGACCCGCAACGGCGGTGGCCTGCCCGACCAGCAAGGGACCGAGATTGTCGTCGATCCAGGCCAGTGCGCGGCGATTGGCTTCCTCGGCGCCGGCATGATTGTTGAAGACGCTGATCGCGGTGACGGTGTCGTCGCCGGCATAGACCACGTAATAGGCCATGAAGCCTTCGACGTCGCTGATGATCGGGATCGCGCCTTCCTTGATCCGGCGCGCGAGTTCTTCGGCGGTGCCGGTCTTTGCCTTGGCCTGACGGATGGCGGCATACATGGGCTTGCTCCTTCCGGCTGGATCGATCGGGCTGCGCTTGACGCGCAGGCACGATCGTACGCCGGCTCGGGCGCGGACGCCATCGGGAAGGGGACGGATCAGACGAAGCGCTTGCCCGCGAACGGATTCGGCGCGCGGCGGCTGACGGCGGGCCTTGGCAGCCTTGCGAGGCCGGCAGAAGCCGGCGCGGATTTCGGCGGCGGCGTGGGCGCGGCTTCCGGTTGCTGCAGAAACAGCGTGGCCTCGAACACCACGCCGGGGGCCTGCTTGGCCGTTCCCATGCACACCGCGCGATTGCCGTTGAACGAGCCGGTCAGCTCGGCCTCGACCTCGTCGCAGCCGAACACGGTGGTGAACGGGCCGTCGGCATATCGGCGCGTCGTCAGCACCGCGGTGAAGCGGTTCTCATCGAGCTGATAGGAGCCGCCATAGGTGAACATGGCGTCGCCGCCGCTGATCCTGCCATTTGCGAGCTGGACTATTCCGGTGCCTTCGCCGCGCGGCGTCCGGAACCACGCCGCATATTGCCCGTCTCTTTGCATGACCGTCATACAAATAGAAAACCCTGCGTTGTCCTCTTGCTACGTTGCAAGCGCCGGGACTGCCACTGCGCGCTGCTGCGACGGTTAACGAACCGAGAAGGCGATCGCACGACTTGCGCGAAGCGGTATTGGACTGGTGTGCGACAACAGCGCGAGTGCATGCGACCGGTCACCAAGCCTTTCCATTCCGATCGAATCGGAACGAGGCTCTCGGTTTGCTTTGGGGGCACTAAATGCCACGGCCCCCGCCAGGGGAGCTGGCAAGGGCCGTGTTGGTACACCGCGCCGCGCCTAGGTTCGCGACGAGATGTGGGAGCTCGTGAAAGTCTTACTCAGGCACGATCCTGATCCGAAACCTTCGGGATCATGCGGCTAGAAGGGCAAGAGCACGTCGAGAACCTGCTGGCCGTAGCGCGGCTGTTGCACGTCGGTGATCTGGCCGCGGCCGCCATAGGCGATACGGGCCTGGGCGATCTTCGAGGAGTCGATGGTGTTGTCGCTCTGGATGTCCTCCGGGCGTACGATGCCGGCCACGATCAGCTCGCGGATTTCGAAGTTGACCCGGATCTCCTGCTTGCCCTCGACCACCAGATTGCCGTTCGGCAACACCTGGGTGACGACCGCGGCGACGCTGGTCTGCAACGCTTCCTGCCGGTTCACCGAGCCCTTGCCGTCGCTGGACGCCGTGGATTCGGCGGTCAGGATCTTTCCGGGCAGGATCTTGTTGGCCTGCGTGATGGTCTGCGAGCCCAGGAAGTTGGTGACCCCGGAGTCTTCCGAATTGGTGCGGCTGCGCTGGGTCTCGTTGGCGATCGCCGCCTTGTCGGTGAAATTCACCGTGATGGTCAGCAGATCGCCGACGCGCGCGGCGCGCTGGTCCTTGAAGAAGGCGCGGGAGCCGCTGCGCCACAGCGAGTTCGGGCTGTAGGAGGCGACCTCGGGCTTCGGCATCGGCATCTGCACTGGCTTGTAGCCGGGCTGCGTCGTCGGATTGTCGATCGACGTCAGCTTCGGCTGCTCGCCGATCTGGGAGAGACGGTCGATCGACGAGCAACCGCTGGCGACCGTTCCGAGTGCGAACAGCGCACCGGTCAGGATGAAGCGGTTGATACGATACTGGGACATGAACTTTACTCGGCGTTTGGTGCGACTGAACTCAGCTTGACGGGAGCGGAATCTGAAGAGGTGGCGTCGGCGCCAGGTGCTGCGCGCGGGGTCGCGACCGAGATCGAGACCTCGCCGCGGCCGGTGACGACGCCGGAGACGGCGCGCTTGGACTGCAAGTTCATCACGCTGACGACGTCGCCTTCGGCGCCGCCATCCATCGCCTTGCCGCGGATGGTGAGATAGATGCCGGCCGTGCGGTAGATCAGCATGACGTTCTGGTCGCGGGTGACGAGATCGGGTTTCGCCATGTCGGCGACGCGCAGCGCCTGGCCGGCGCGGAGCTGGCGACGCATCTGCATGCCGATGGTGCCGTCGCGCGTCGCCGCGTCGTTGCCGATGTCGGCCTTCGGACGGCGTTCGATCGTCACGTCGGAGGCCTTCAGCACGTCGCCGCGTTCGACATTGCGGGTCAGCACGGCGGCCTCGATGGTCTCGATCGCGGTGCCGGTGAGGCGCAGCTTGTACGGCGCCGCGCCGGAATCGTTGCTGATCTCGAAGGTGACGTCGAAGCGCGTCGAGCGCGGGTCGTAGCGCACCGCGATCGGCTGCATCGCGCCGGTGTTGGTCGCCTCCAGTCTGATATCGCCGGGATCGCGGTCGAAGGTCAGCGCGATGTTGCCGGCCCGGCCGAGGCCGTGGCGGCCCTCGATGGCGCGCGACAGCTGCTGCTCGATTTCCTTGCTGTCGATGGTGCGCGCGAGCCGCGTGACGGTGATCTCCTTCAGCTCGCGGGTGTCGACGCCGATCACCTGGTGCGCGCGCAGCACGTTGAGCACCTGCGCGACCGGCAGCGTGCCCGTGGTGCCGAGATCAGGCGCGCGGTAGACCGCGATGCTGCCGGCGCTGCCGGCATTGTCGATGAGATCGCCGACCCGCACGATGTCGTCCGCGACCGTGATGCCGGCGCGCAGCGTCGGCGCCGCGATGGTCTCGCTGCGGCTCTGCGCGGCTGCCGGCGCCACGGTCACCGTGAGGAGCGCGGCGGCGATCAGGAGTGAGCGGGCGATCATCGACATCATCCTCAGCGGAACAGATTGGAGGTCGACTGCATCATCTGGTCGGCGGCGGAGACCACCTTCGCGTTCATCTCGTAGGCGCGCTGCGCCGCGATCAGGTCGGAGATTTCCGAGACCACCTCGACATTGGCTTGTTCGAGGTTGCTCTGCTGCATGTCGCCATAGCCGTCGGTGTTGGCGGTGCCGTCCTGCGGCTGGCCGGAGGCCGGCGTTTCCTGGAACAAATTGTCGCCGATCGGCATCAGGCCGGCCTTGTTGATGAAGCGGGTCAGGCCGATCGTGCCGATATTGGTCGATGCGGTCTGGCCCGGCAGCGTTACCGAGACCTGGCCCTGCGCATTGATGGTGAGGCCGGATGCGTTCTGCGGGATCGTGATCGTCGGCTGCACCAGATTGCCCTGCGCGTTGACGATGCGGCCCTGATTGTCCATCTGGAACGAACCGTCGCGGGTGTAGGTGAAGGTGCCGTCCGGCATCAGGATCTTGAAGAAGCCCTCGCCGCGGATCGCGATGTCGAGATCGTTGCCGGTCGGCGACAGCGTGCCCTGGGTCATCATGCGCGGCGTGCCGACGGTCTTGACGCCGCCGCCAAGGTCGATGCCCATCGGCATGATCGTGTTCTGGTCGGAAGCCTGCGCGCCGACACGGCGCACATGGTCGTAGATCAGGTCCTGGAACGCGGCGCGCTGCTTCTTGAAGCCGGTGGTGCGCAGGTTCGCGATGTTGTTGGAGATCACCTGAACGCTGAGTTCCTGTGCCGCCATTCCGGTCGCTGCGGTATAAAGTGCGCGCATCGGTCAATCCCCCGGATCAGTTCGGCACGTCGGCGAGCTTCTCGATCGCCGATTTGTGCAGGTCGCTCTGCTGCTGCAGCAGCGAGGCGATTTGGGTGTAGGTCCGCGTGATCTCGATCATGCGGCTCATCTCGACGACGGAATTGACGTTCGACTTCTCGATGAAGCCCTGGCGGATTTGGGACTTGGTGTCCGGCAGCGGCTGCGCGCCTTCGCCGGGCGCGTAGAGATTGGAGCCTTCCTTGAGCAGGCGCTGGGCCTGCGCGAACGAGACGAGGCGCAGCTTGCCGCGGATCGAGTCGAGGCGGGACGTGCCTTCGAGCACGGAGATATTGCCGTCGGGGGCGATGTTGACGTCGTGATCGGTTTGCTGGAACGTGATCGGGCCGGAGGTGCCGAGCACCTGGTAGCCGGAGGCGGTGATCAGCTGGCCGCGGTTGTTGATCTGAAGATTGCCTTCGCGGGTGTAGCGCTCGCCGGCCGGCGTCTGCACCACCAGAAAGGCGTTGCCGTCGATCGCGACGTCGAGCGGGTTCTTGGTCTCTTCGGTCGGACCCTGCGAGAAGTCATGGAAGGTCGCGCGGTCCTGCACGAAGGAGACGCGGCGGTCGCGAGCCGCGAAATTGTCCTCATGCGCGTTCGAGGAGAGATACTCCTGGAACAGCGATCGGTCGGCCTTGTAGCCGTTGGTGGTCATGTTCGCGATGTTGTTGGAAACGACATCCATCTGCCGTTCCAGCACCATCTGCTTCGATAGTCCGACCAGAAGCGTATTCTGCATCGGCGGTTCTCCCCTGTGAGGTGATCCGAATGCAGGTTCTCCCAAACCTTCACGCCGGACCGTCGGTAACCATTGGGTTCTCCCAAACCCGCTAGTCACGCCGTCCTCTCAGCGAAAGCCGTGCCAACTTGAAATGTTGAGGTATTTGAGTGGCTTAGGTGTCTGGCCGGGGGCCACGGAGGGCGGCAGAAAGGTCTTGTTGACCATGTTTGCCCGGCAGTTTTTTCCTAGTGGATGGTAAATCCTAAGCTTCCGTTAACCATTATGACCCCAGTGTTGCCGGCATTGGGGCGCGTGTGCGCCGGCGGCATTTGTATCGCGTCTTCAGGCCAAAGCTGGGGCAAATCGCGTTCGCATCCTTCTGTTGAAGCGGGCGGACGATGGCGGACGAGGAAAAGACGGATAGCGGCGAAGGCGCGGCCGCTCCGAAGAAGGGCAAGCTCAAGCTGATCATTGCCGTCGTCGGCTTCCTCGTCGTGCTCGGCGCGGGCGCGGGCGGATGGTTCTTCTTCATGCGCGGCCACGGCGAGGAGCAGCACGCCGAAGCGCCGCCGCCGAAGCCGCCGAGCTTCGTCGACGTGCCGGACATGCTGGTCAATCTGGTCGGCGCACCCGGCGAACGCGTGCAATACCTCAAGCTGAAGCTCGTGCTCGAGATCAAGGAAGAGAAGCAGGTCGAGGCGATCAAGCCGGCGCTGCCGCGTGTCACAGATCTGTTCCAGACCTATATGCGCGAGCTGCGCCCGAGCGACCTCAACGGCTCGGCCGGCCTGTTCCGCCTCAAGGAGGAGCTGACCAAGCGCGTCAACCTCGCGGTGGCGCCCAACCAGGTCAACGCGGTGCTGTTCAAGGAAGTCGTGATCCAGTGACGGGGTGGATGTAAAGCCATGGCCGGCAACGACCAGATGGACCAGGACGCCATTGCGGCCCAATGGGAAGCCTCGCTCGATTCCGAGGATCCCGCGGCGGCCGCGGCGGAAGCTGCCAAGAACGAACTCACCGAGAACATGGCGCTGCAATGGGCCGCCATGGTCGAGGACGGCAGCCGCGACTTCGGCAGCAAGAACACCAACGGCGAGCGCGTGCTGTCGCAGGAGGAGATCGACAATCTCCTCGGCTTCACGGTCGGCGACGTCAGCCTCGACGACCATTCCGGCATCCGCGCCATCATCGATTCCGCGATGGTGTCCTACGAGCGTCTGCCGATGCTCGAAATCGTGTTCGACCGCCTGGTGCGGTTGATGACGACCAGCTTGCGCAATTTCACCTCCGACAACGTCGAGGTCTCGCTCGACCGCATCACCTCGGTGCGGTTCGGCGACTACATGAACTCGATCCCGCTGCCGGCGGTGCTCTCGGTGTTCAAGGCGGAGGAGTGGGAGAACTTCGGCCTCGCCATGGTCGACTCCAACCTGATCTATTCGATGATCGACGTGCTGCTCGGCGGCCGCCGTGGCCAGACCCAGCTCAAGATCGAGGGCCGGCCTTACACCACGATCGAGACCAACCTCGTGAAGCGGCTGGTCGAGGTGGTGCTGTCGGATGCCGAGCAGGCGTTCCGGCCGCTGTCGCCGGTGACCTTCTCGATCGACCGGCTCGAGACCAATCCGCGCTTTGCCGCAATCAGCCGCCCGGCCAACGCCGCGATCCTGGTGCGCCTGCGTATCGACATGGAAGATCGCGGCGGCAATGTCGAATTGCTGCTGCCCTACGCCACCATCGAACCGATCCGCAACGTGCTGTTGCAGATGTTCATGGGCGAAAAGTTCGGCCGCGACCCGATCTGGGAAGGTCATTTCGCGACCGAAGTGGCGCAGGCCGAGATCTCGGTCGATGCGGTGCTCTACGAGGCCGATATCCCGCTGAAGGAGCTGATGAAGCTCAAGGTCGGCGACACGCTGCCGCTGGACATCCGCTCCGACGCGCTGGTCTCGGTGCGTTGCGGCAACGTCACCCTGACGGAAGGCCGCATGGGCCGCGTCGGCGACCGTGTCGCGATCCGCGTGACCAAGAATTTGCGTAAACCCCAAACCACCTTCGCGATGTTCGAGAAGGCGGACGAGCGGACCAAGATGATGGAGGCACCATGAGTCATGTGCTTGGACTAGCGATCGAGAGTCTGGTGGCCGTGCTGCTGATGCTGACCATCGGCTATTGCTGGCTGCTCAACAAGCGCCTGCAGCGGCTGAAGGCGGACGAGCATTCGCTGAAGGCTGTCATCGCCGAATTGATCACCGCGACCGAGATCGCCGAGCGGGCGATCGGCGGATTGAAGCACGCGGTGCGCGACGTCAACGAGAATCTCGGCAACCAGCTCGATGCGGCGACGCAGATGTCGGCGCTGCTGAAGACCCAGCTCGCCGAAGGCGACGGCGTGGTTCGCCGCCTGTCCAAGATCGCGGCGGCCGCGC
>NZ_LGHK01000107.1 GCF_001908235.1 Bradyrhizobium sp. NAS96.2 | reverse complement strand
ATCGGTCATATCGCTTGCATAACGCAGTTCGTCCCGCCGATATTGCTCCCGAGTGATCTCAGTCCAGGGCATCGTGCTCTCCCTCGAATCTTTGCAAATCCGATGGAATCACACCCCACTCAGGTCACTCACCCCTTTTTCAGTCAGGCTCTGAGGAGCCGCGCAAGCGGCGTCTCGAAGGATGGGCCACGGGCCTCATGGTTCGAGACGGCGCGTTGCGCCTCCTCACCATGAGGATCTCAGATCGGATCCCAGGTGAAGACGTCGGCCGAGCGGTCGAGCTTGGCGAACGATCCCTTCAGCGCCGGCATGCCGTGTTCCGCAATCGTCTCCGGCGTCCAGCCTTCGCCGCGATGCACCGAGCGCACCGGACGATGCTGGCCGAACAGGAAGATCTCGTTCATGCGCACGCCGAATATCTGCCCGGTGACGTCCTTGGCGGCGTCCGAGAGGAGATAGGCGCAGACCGGCGCGATCTTCTCGGGGCCCATCTGCTTGATCTTCTCGACGCGCGCCTTCTCGGCGTCGGTCTCGGTCGGGATGGTGCCGATCATGCGGGTCCAGGCGAACGGCGACACGCAGTTCGAGCGCACGTTGAAGCGGCCCATGTCGAGCGCGATCGACTTCGAGAGGCCGACGATGCCGAGCTTGGCGGCGGCGTAGTTGGCCTGGCCGTAATTGCCGATCAGGCCGGAGGTCGAGGTGAAGTGCACGAACGAGCCCGATTCCTGCTCGCGATAGATGCGCGCCGCGGCGTGGCTGACATAGAACGAGCCCATCAGATGCACCTTGATGACGGCCTCGAAGGCTTCCACGCTCATCTTGTGGAAGATCATGTCGCGCAGGATGCCGGCATTGTTGACGACGCCGTCGAGACGGCCGAAATGATCGGTCGCGGTCTTCACGATCTTGCTGGCGGGGATGGCTTCCGCCACCGACTCGAAATTGGCAACGGCGGTGCCGCCGCGCTTCTTGATCTCCTCGACCACCTCCTCGGCGGGCGCCGCGCTCGAGCCGCCACCGTCGGCCGCGCCGCCGGGATCGTTGACCACGACCTTGGCGCCTTCCGCCGCGCAGAGCAGCGCGATCTCGCGGCCGATGCCGCGGCCCGCACCGGTGACGATAATGACTTTGTCTTGCAGTGATTTTGCCATGTGGGTTCTCCTGGTGTCTTGCTTACCTCGCCCCGCTTGCGGGGAGAGCACAGGCCGCCTTTGGCGGCCGTTCCTTAGAGCGAACGCTGAAGCGGAGCTTCAGCTATGTCGCATCGCAGATGCGATCCGGGTGAGGGGGACTTTCCGCGAGTCCGAGTGTGTGGAGGCAGCCCCTCACCCCAACCCACTCCCCGTAAGAACGGGGAGAGGGAGAAGCGAGCGGCTCGCTTACTTCTCGTTCGTAAAGATGATCGTGCCACTCGCGGCGAACATGCCGCCGACGCCGTGGCAGACCGATATCTTGGCGTTCGGCACCTGCGCCGGCGCGATGCCGCGCATCTGCCGCACGCTCTCCTGCAGCGCATACATGCCGTACATGCCGGAGTGCATGTAGCTGAGGCCGCCGCCATTGGTGTTGAGCGGCAGCTTGCCGCCGGGGCGGGTGTTGCCGTCGGCGATGAACTTGCCGGTTTCCTCATAGGGCATGAAGCCGAGGTCGCCGAGGCCGTACAGCGGCAGATGCGCGAAGGCGTCGTAGATCATCAGATGATCGACGTCCTTGTGGGTGATGCCGGCCTCTTTGAAGGCGAGCGGCCCCGCCACCTTGAAGGCGCGCGACGAGTCGAACGTCTTCATCTGGCTGACCATCGGCGTCTCCACGCTCTCGCCGGTGCCGAGGATGTAGACCGGCTTCCTCGGGAAATCCTTGGCGCGGTCCGCCGAAGTGAGGATCAACGCGCCGCCGCCGTCGGTGACGAGGCAGCATTGCAGCAGCCGGAACGGATAGGCGATCATCCGCGAATTCAGGACGTCGGCGACGGTGATCGGATCCTTCATGGTGGCACGCGGGTTCTTCGCGGCCCATTCGCGCTGCACCACGGCGACCATCGCAAGTTGTTCGTGCGTGATGCCATGCGTCTTCATGAAGCGCAGCACCGGAATCGGGAACATGCTCGGCGGCCCGTAGACGCCGAACGGCGATTCGAACTGGCCGTTGAGGCTGTCAGGGGCGGTGAAGCGCGGCTGCTTGCCGATCATCGACTTGCCGCTCTCGGCATGGGTGATCAGCACGGTCTTGCAGAGGCCGGCCTCGATCGCGGCGGCGGCGTGGCGGACATGCAGCATGAAGGAGCAGCCGCCGACCGAGGTGCCGTCGACCCAGGTCGGCGTGATGCCGAGATAATGCGCCATCTGCTGCGGGGTCTCGACCGCGGTGGCGAAGCCGTCGATGTCCGACAGCTTCAGACCGGCGTCCGCGATCGCGTTCAGCGCCGCGTCCGCGTGCAGCTGGATCTGCGACATGTTGGGGATGACGCCGAGTTCGGTGGTTTCGGCCGCACCGACGACGGCAACCTGGTTCCTGCGCATCACGTTACCCCTTCGCCGGACGGAACAGGGGAAGGGTGATCTTGTCGTCGAGTGCCTCGAAGGCGACTTCGAGTGGCATGTCGAGCTCGAGCGCTTCCGGCGTCTGCGGGCAATCGATGATGTTGCTCATCATGCGCGGGCCTTCGTCGAGCTCGACCACCGCGATCGCATAAGGCGGGGTGAAGCCCGGCGCGGCGGGGCGATGGTTGATGACGTAGCTGTAGAGCTTGCCCTTGCCGCTGGCCTTGAAGACCGAGACCTTGCGCGAGGCGCAGGAGGGGCAGAACGGCCGCGGCGGGAAATAGACATTGGCGCAAGCGTCGCAGCGCTGCAGGCGCAGCTCGCCGGCCTTGGTGCCGTCCCAGAAATGCTGGGTCTCGGGTGTCGGTTTTGGTTTCGCGCGCGCGGGCTCGGCCATGTCTGGTGTCTCCTCCCGAAATCGTTACAGACTTGATGCGCCATCGGACCAAGGGCCGTCAACGGTCCATCCATGCCGCGCGCAGCGGCCTGTGTCCCGCGCATGCCGCATATTCCGCCCCTCGCACAATTGCTAAGGCCGCGATGCTTGTGTCGCTTCGATCCGGCGCGTAGAAGGGCCGCGTCCAAGACAGGCTCAAGACACGCCAGACACGTCAGAAATACCCGGGAGGATAGTATCATGCTGAGGATCATCGGCGCGGCACTCGCTGCCAGCCTCGCATTTGCCACGCAGGCCAGCGTTACGCAGGCTGTGGCCGCCGACGCACCGTCGGAGATCAAGATCGGCACGCTGTACGCGTCCTCCGGGCGCTACGCGTCGATCTCGATGCCGGTCTACAGTTCACTGAAATTGTGGGTCGAGCAGAAGAACGCCGAGGGCGGCGTCTTCGTGAAGGCGTTCGACAAGAAGATCCCGATCAAGCTCGTCTCCTATGACGACCAGAGCAACACCGCGACCGCCTCGACGCTTTATAACCAGCTCATCACGCAGGATAAGGTCGACCTGCTGGTTGCCGATTCCGGATCGGTGCTGACGGCGCCCGCGGTTGCGATCGCGCGCGACCACAAGATGTTCCTGTTCGACCAGACCGGCACCGGCGCGAGCTTCTTCTCCAAGGACAATCCCTACATCGCGCTGATGGCCGACCCGGTGTCGACGGTGTGGCCGAAGCCGGTGGCTGACTTCATCAGTCATGACGGACCTGGCCTCGGCATCAAGAAGGTCGCGATCCTCTACGCGACCAACGAGTTCACCGGCACCCAGGCCAACGCGTTCCGCAAGTTCGTCAAGGAGTCCGGGGCACCGATCGAGATTGTCTACGACCAGGGCGTTCCGACCGAGACCACCAACTACAACGTCATCATCAACAACATCAGCAACGCCAATCCCGACGCGGTGATCCATTTCGGCTATGCGCCGAACGACATCGCCTTCCTGCGCAACGTCCAGGACGTCGGGACCAAGTTCAAGATGCTGTTCGCGATCTATGCCGGCCTCGAGACCGAGCTGCTCGAGAAGAACGTCGGCGCCAAGGGGCTGGAGCACATCTGGACCTATGTGCCGCCGTCCGAGCTGGATTATCCCGTCAATTTCGGGATGAACATGAAGGATTTCCGCGCCGCCTGGACCAAGAAGTACAACGACGGCAAGATGGAGTTCGGCTTCAACGCGGTGGCCGGCTACACCACGGCGCTGGTGATCGAGAAGACGCTGTCGGTTGCGACCAGCCTCGACCAGATGGAGCTGCGCCGCGCGGTGTTCTCGCTCAGCGGCCAGCTCAAGACGCTGGACGGCACTTTCGCGCTGGATGAGACCGGCGGCCAGATCGGCGAACTGACGCCGCTCGGCCAGCTCACGGTCGACGAGCACGATCACATCAAGTTCGTCTCGATCTATCCGCACGAGACCGCCACCGGCAAGCCGATCTATCCGGCGCCGTGATGCAGGTTAAGTGCGGCAGGCGTAACCTTCGGCGGCGAGCGGTAGCATGACCTATGCGCTCGTTGCCGGCGTGCTGTTCGGGCTGTATTTCAGCCTGGTCGGCATCGGCCTCAATCTCGTGTTCGGCGTCATGCGTATCGTCAATCTTGCGCATGGCGACATCCTGATGCTGGGCGCCTTCATCGCGCTCGGCGTGGTCGGCATCGCCGGCATCGATCCGCTGTTCGCGGTGCCGCTGGCTTTCGTGGTCTTCGTGCTGGCGGGCGTGCTGCTGTACTGGGTGCTGGTGCCGCGGCTCCAGGGCTCGGCCAACCCGGAAATGCTGTCGATCATCCTGTTCTTCGGCCTGTCCCAGGTGATCGAAGCCGTCACCACGATCTTCGCTGGCACCAGCGAGCGCTCGATCCAGAGCCGGCTGCTCGGCACGGTGTTCACGACCATCAAGGTGAAGTGGTTCGGCGGCAAGGCCGGCGGGGCAGGGCCGATCCAGATCTTCGGCCAGGGCTTTCCCGCGCCCTGGGTGATCGCGGCCATCACCAGCCTGATCGCGATCGGGCTGGTCTACCTCTATCTCTACCATACGCGGCTCGGCACCTTGACCCGCGCGGTGATGTCACGCCGCGACGAGGCCCTGGCGACCGGCATCGATGTCGACCGCGTCTCGGCGGCGGCGTTCGGTATCGGTCTCGGAATCGCGGCGGTCGCCGGCGTGTTCGCGCCCTTCATGTTCGGCTCGGTGACGCCGGCGTTCGGCGCCGATGCGACGGTGACGTCGTTTGCGATCGTCGTGCTCGGCTCGCTCGGCAATCCCTTAGGGACTGCGCTCGGCGGTGTCGTCTACGGTCTCTGCTACATGCTGGTGCAGACCTATCTCAGTTCCTGGGCCGACTTGCTGCCCTATGTGTTGTTGATCGTGATCCTGTTGTTGCGCCCGAGCGGTCTGCTCGGAAGGCGGGTGCGCGTTGCATAACGCCTCGAAACACCTGCTGTTCATCCTGGCGCCGCTGGTGGTGGTGTTCGCACTGCTGCCCGGCGTCTATCAAAACCATCTGCTGCTGTTCAACTTCGTGATCTTCCTGATCCTCGCCCAGGGCGTGAACATCATCTATGGCTTCACCGGCTATCTGCCGTTCGGCTATGTCGGCTTCTTCGGGGCCGGCGCCTATGGCTTTGCCATCATGGTGATGCATCTGCAGACGCCGGCGCCGCTCGCCGTGCTGGTCGGCGGCGGCGTCGCGGTTTTGCTCGGGCTGTTGCTGACGCCGCTGCTGCGGTTGTCGGGCGCGTATTTCGCGATCGCCAACCTCGCGGCCTCGCTCGCGGTCCTGCACTTCGTCGCCAACCCGGCGCTGGAGGGGATCACCAAGGGACCCTATGGCGTGTCGCTCACTGGTACCTTCAACCCGACCCATGCTTACTACGCCGCGGTCGTGGTGATGGCGCTGACGGTCGGCGCAGTGGTGTATCTGAAGAACTCGCCGTTCGGCCTTGCGCTGCAGGCCGTGCGCGAGGATGCGGTGTCGGCCTCGATGGCCGGCGTCAACATCATCAAGATGCGGGTGATCGCCTGGCTCGCCTCGGCGCTTGTCGCCGGTCTCGCCGGCGGCATCTACGCCTGGTACGTCTCGGTGTTCTATCCCGACAACGTGTTCTCCGGCGAGTTCTCGATCTTCGCGATCGTGTTCGCGCTGTTCGGCGGCGTCGCCACCATCACCGGGCCGATCGTCGGCGTGCTGATCCTGTACGGCATCTACAATCTGATCGGCTTCACCACGCCGCAATATTTCCAGCTGATCTACGGCCTGCTGATCATGGGCCTGGTGCTGTTCCTGCCCGCAGGACTGGTATCGCTGGCAACCCGCAGGGGGTGGCATGTCCCCTGAGAAAACCCCCATCCTCGAGGTCTCGAAGCTGGTCAAGCGCTTCGGCGGCTTCCACGCGCTCGACGGCCTGAGCTTCCACGTCGTGCCCGGCGAGATCCTCGGCCTCGTCGGCCCGAACGGCTCCGGCAAGACCACGGCGATCAACGTGATCTCCGGTCTCTATGCGCCTGATGGCGGCGAGGTGGTGTTCGACAATGTGTCGTCCGGCGGCGTCGCTTCGCACAAGCTCGTCCATCGCGGCATCAACCGCACCTTCCAGGTGCCAAAGCCGTTCCTGTCGCTCACGGTGCGCGAGAACATCCAGGTGGCGCTGGCCTATGGCGGCGCGACCGGTGCGCCGTCGATTGCTGAATTGCTCGAGGAGTACCGGCTGAAGGAGGTCGCCGACCGTCCCGCCGCCGATCTCAACAGCGCGCAGCAGAAGATGCTCGATCTCACCCGCGCGCTTGCGACGCGGCCGCGGCTGCTGCTGCTCGACGAGCTCGCGGCCGGCCTCAACCCGGCGGAGCTCGACTGGATCGCCGGCCGCATCAAGGCGCTGGCCGCAACCGGCATGGCGATCATCGTGGTGGAGCATCTGATGGGCTTCATCGAGCAGATCACCGACCGCGTCATCGTGCTCAATGCGGGTAAGGAGATCTTTGAAGGCACGCTTGCCACCGCGGTGCGCGAGCCGCAGGTGATCGAGGTGTTCCTGGGAGGCGAGCATGCCCACTGATGCAGCGCCGCTGCTGGACGCCACGGGCGTCGACGCCGGCTACGGCACCATGCAGGTGTTGTGGGGTGTCGATCTCGACGTCCGCCCCGGCGAGACCGTGCTGCTGCTCGGCGCCAATGGCGCGGGCAAGACCACCTTCCTGAAATCGCTGGTCGGCCTGATCGAGGCCCGCAGCGGCCACATCAAGCTCGGCGGCGAGGACATCACCAAAATGCGATCCTCGGACCGCATGAAGCGCGGCATGACCTACATGTCCGAGCTTGCGGTGTTTCCCGACCTGTCGATCGAGGAGAACATCCGGGTCGGCGCGCAGGCGCTGGGCCATGCCAATCCGGGCGCGCGGGTCGACGAGCTCTACGGCCTGTTTCCGGTGCTGCGCGACAAGCGCCGCGATCCGGCCTCCAGCCTCTCCGGCGGCCAGCGCAAGATGCTCGGCATCGCCAAGGCGCTGTCGGCCGAGCCGAAGCTGCTTGTCATGGACGAGCCCTCGGCCGGGCTGTCGCCGCTGTTCGTCAAGGAGGTGCTCCGCGCCCTGTCGAGCCTGCAGGGCCGCGGCTTGGCGCTCCTGATCGCCGAGCAGAATATCGGCTTCCTTGAGATTGCCACCCGCGTGTTCGTGCTGGAAGGCGGCCGGATCCGCTTCTCCGGCACGGTCGCCGAGATGAGCGGCAATGAAGAGCTGCACCGCGCCTATTTCGGGCTGAAGTGATAGTGATGCGAGACTGGGGGCCGGCGCGCTGGAAATCGGCCCCGGTTCGCGCGACAATCAGCTGAAGCCATCAAGTGCAAGCCGTGAAGTGAGAACCATGCCGAAAAATCCGACACTTGCCTCCCTTGCCGCCGATCTCGCCAGCGGCGCCACCTCTGCCCGCAAGCTCGTCGAGCAATGCATCGCCAGGATCGCCGATCCCACGGGCGAGGGCCCGCGCACCTTCATCCATGTCGACCGCGAGGCGGCGCTGGAAGCCGCCGACGCCATGGACCGGCTGCGCAAGGCCAATGCGGCGCCGTCGCCGTTTGCCGGCATTCCGGTCTCGATCAAGGACCTGTTCGACATCAAGGGGCAGGTGACGCGCGCGGGCTCGCGGGCGCTGGAGGATTCCGCGCCGGCGGATGCCGATGCGCCTGTCGTGGCGCGGCTCAAGCGCGCCGGCTTCATCGTGATCGGCCGCACCAACATGACCGAGTTCGCCTATTCCGGCATCGGCATCAATCCGCATTACGGCACGCCGAAGAGCGCCTGGAACCGGAGCGTCGGCCATGTGCCCGGCGGCTCGTCCTCCGGCGCGGCGGTCTCGATCGCCGACGGCATGGCGTTCGGCGCGCTCGGCACCGACACCGGCGGCTCCTGCCGGATCCCGGCCGCCTTCAACGGCATCGTCGGCTACAAGCCGACGCAGCGCCGGATTCCGCTCGACGGCGGCGTGCCGCTGTCGTTCACCCTGGACAGCTACGGCCCGCTGGCCAATTCGGTGGCCTGCTGCGCGGTGCTCGACGCCGTACTGGCCGACGAGCTGGTGACGCCGATCGCACCGCGCCCGGTGAAGAGCATGCGGCTCGCGGTGCCGACCACGGTCGCGCTCGACGATCTCGATGATGCCGTCGCAAAAACCTTCGAGCGCGCGCTCGCGTCGTTGTCGCGCGCCGGTGCGATCATCGAGCGGATCGAGGTGCCTGAGTTTCTTGACGTCGGCGTGATGAACACCAAGGGCGGGTTCTCCGCGGCCGAGAGCTATGCCTGGCACCGCTTCCTGCTCGCGAGCAAGGGCGATATCTACGACCCGCGCGTCGCCGTCCGCATCCAGCGCGGCGAGGGTTTTCTGGCGGCCGACTATATCGACCTCATCAACGCGCGCCGCTCGTTCATCGCCCGCACCGAGGCGCGGATCGCGCCCTTTGATGCGATGGTGCTGCCAACCACCGCGAACCTGCCGCCGAGCATTGCGAGCCTCGCCGACGACAAGGCGTTCGCGACCGAGAACCTGCGCGCGCTGCGCAACCCGTCGCTGATCAACGTGCTCGATGGCTGCGCCATCTCGCTGCCCGCGCATCGCGAGGGCGAGGCGCCGGTCGGCCTGATGCTCGCCGCCGCGGGCGGTTCGGATCGCCGCATCTTCGAGCTTGCGGCCGGAATGGAGGCCATCATCCGTGTTTGATCTCACCTTCAACGTCGACGACAAGGGCGTCGCGACGCCGCTGACGCTCGAAATCAAGCAGGCGGTGATCGCCGGCTGGACCGGCCGCGACCCGGTGGCGCGCGACAAGCATATCGCCGAGCTCGAAGCGCTCGGCATCGCACGGCCCGCGACGACGCCGATCTATTACCGCTGCTCGGCGCGCCGGCTGACCTTTGCCGACACGATCGAGGTCTGCGGCGAGGACTCCAGCGGCGAAGTCGAGTTCGTGCTGATCGGCTGGCAGGGCCGCATCTTCGTCGGCTGCGGCTCCGACCATACCGACCGCAAGGTCGAGAGCTACAGCGTCACCGTCTCGAAGCAGATGTGCGACAAGCCGATGGCTTCCGAGCTCTGGGAGCTCGAGGACGTCATCGGCCACTGGGACCAGCTGATCCTGCGCTCCTGGGCCACAATCGGCGGCCAGCGCGTGCTCTACCAGGAAGGCACGCTCGATCACATGCTGCCGGTCAAGGACCTGATCGCCCGCGGCTTCGATGGCGGCAAACTGCCTGACGGCTGCGCCATGTTCGGCGGCACCTTCGCCGCCAAGGGCGGCATCCGTCCCGCCAGCCGCTTCGAGTTCGAGCTGGAAGACCCGGTGCTGAAGCGCAAGATCAGCCACGGATATGATGTGATCACGCTGCCGGTGAGGGGCTGAACTCCACGCGTCGTTTTTCTACGGGCGACCGACTCTCTCACCACGCGTCGTCCCGGCGAAAGCCGGGACCCATAACCACAAGATTTTGTGGTTGGCGCGCTGTGGCCCCAGCTTTCTCAACAACAGGCGATGGTGGTTATGGGTCCCGGCTTTCGCCGGGACGACAGCGGAGATTGAGGCGCTGTTTCCCAATTATTCACGCCAGAAATCGGGTGGCGCGGGCCGCGATCATGGGCCAGATTCCGCCCCATGACAGCAACAGCCAAGACCATCACCCGCACCCCAACCTCCGACATCCCGGTCCGCGTCGACGCCCTCGACTGGGACCAGATCACGGCCGACCTCGACGGGCAGGGTTGCGCCGTCCTGGGCGGCCTGCTGACTCCCGAGGAATGCGACGCCATCGCGGCGCTCTATCCCGACGACAGCCGGTTCCGCAGCAAAGTCGTAATGGGCCGCCACGGCTTCGGCCGCGGCGAGTACAAGTATTTTTCCTATCCGCTGCCGGACCTGATCGCCGAGCTGCGGCCTGCGCTGTATGCGCGGTTGACCGCGACCGCCAATCGCTGGAACCAGACGATGGGAATCGAGATCAGCTATCCCTCGTCGCACGCGGCATTCCTGAAGCGCTGCCACGATGCCGGGCAGACGCGGCCGACGCCGCTGCTGCTGCAATATGGCGAGGGCGACTACAACTGCCTGCACCAGGATCTCTATGGCGAGCACGTGTTCCCGATCCAGGTCGCGATCCTGCTGTCGCAGCCGGGGCGCGATTTCACCGGCGGCGAGTTCGTGCTGACCGAGCAGCGGCCGCGGATGCAGTCGCGGCCCGAGGTGGTGCCGCTGACCAAAGGCGATGCGGTGGCCTTTGCCGTGCACCATCGACCGGTGCAGGGGACGCGCGGGCCGTATCGTGTCAATCTGCGCCATGGCGTCAGCCGGATTCGCACCGGTCATCGCCACACCGTTGGTGTGATCTTCCACGACGCGAAGTGAGTGCGAGAGAGGCGTGGCCGCTGACCTTTTCGAGACAATTGGCGATGCACGGCCGCCGCGCGAGATAATCGCGGATGGTGCGGTGCTGCTGCGTGGCTTTGTCCGGCCGTTCGAGGCCGAGCTGATTCCGGCCTTGCGCGTGATCGTCAAACAGGCGCCGTTCCGGCATCTGATCACACCGGGCGGCCACCGCATGTCGGTCGCGATGACCAATTGCGGCAACGTCGGCTGGGTCTCCGATCCCAGCGGCTATCGCTACGATCCGATCGATCCTGACTCCGGGCAGCCGTGGCCGGCGATGCCGGAGGTGTTGCGCGGGCTCGCGGCCGATGCCGCGGCTGCGGCCGGCTTCAATAGCTTCGCGCCGGAGGCCTGCCTGATCAATCGCTATGTCCCCGGCGCAAAACTGTCGCTGCATCAGGACAAGGACGAGCTCGACTACGGTGCGCCGATCGTCTCGATCTCGCTCGGGCTGCCGGCGATCTTCCTGTTCGGCGGCCTGAAGCGCAGCGACACGCCGCGCCGCTATCGGCTCGAACATGGCGACGTTGCGGTGTGGGGCGGGCCGTCACGGTTGTTTTATCACGGCGTGGCGCCGCTTGCCGATGGCGAGCACAGCGTGCTCGGCCGGCAGCGCATCAATCTGACCTTCCGCAAGGTGCGCTAGCCATTGCGCGGCGGCGGGTGGCTGTATCATTTCGGAATAATGGAAGTATGCTACTGAGTTGCCCGACGCGTCAAGCGCTTTTCCGAGTGCCGGCGGAACGCCTGCTACTTTGCATGGGGTTGTTTTCTATATTTTGGCAGCTCGCACCTTTGCTTCGTCGCTTCAGTGAGGCTAAAGGCCTCCCGCAAATGGGACAGCTGGTCTAGACTTCGCCTATGACCACCAAGGCCGACCGCGCCGTCAATCGCACCGGCGTCTATCTCGCCGTGCTGCAGCTTGTCTTCACGCTCGGCTGGACCACCTACCTGATCTACCTGCCCAAGCTCTGCGCCGAAGTCGGCATCGCGCCTTCGACCGTCATCCTGATCCTGATGATGGACCAGGCCATCTTCACCATCACGGATACAGCAATGGGCATGGCCGCCGATCGGATCTCGATCCTGGTCGGCCGTCTCGGCGTGTTCGTCGGCATCCTCGCCGCGATCTCCTGCGCCGCCTTCGTCGCGCTGCCTTACGTCGCCGGCACCGGGCCGGGCGCAAAGGTCTGGCTGATCGGGTTGATCGTGGTCTGGGCCGTCACATCGTCGGCCTTGCGAGCGCCGCCACTGACGCTGCTCGGCAAGTATCGCGCGCAGCCTTCGGTCCCGTTCCTTGCCGCGCTGGCGATGCTGGGCTACGGCATCGCGGGCGCGGTCTCGCCCTATCTCGGCGTCGTGCTGCGCGACCATGATGCGCGGCTGCCATTCGTGCTGTCCGGCGCCGTGCTGCTGCTGACCGCGCTGGCGTTCTCAGGGATCGAGCGCCGCGTCGCCGCGGAGGTGCAGCCCGAGCGGCTTGCGGCGCCGGCGAGGCGGCTCGGTGCGGTGCCGATGTTCCTGATCGCGTCGATGGTGCTGCTCTCGCTCGGCTATCAACTGCACTTCAACATCAACAGCGCTCCGTTCTATCTGCGCTTCGCCAAGTCGAGCGATCTGCAATGGCTGATGCCGGTGTTCTGGATCGGCTTCAACATCGCGATGTTTCCGGCAAGCATCGTCGTCAAGCATCGCGGCGGGCTGATCGTGATGGGCGCAGCGGGTCTGCTCGGCGCCTTCGCCATCGTCGCTGCGGAGATTGCCGGCAGCCTCAACGTTCTGATCGTGGCGCAGTTCATGGCGGGCGCCGCCTGGGGCTGCATGCTGATGAGCGCGGTGTCGGCCGCGCTTGCGATCGGCGAGACCGGCGCCGAAGGCAAGGTCACCGGCCTCGTGTTCTCGGCGCTCGCGCTTGCGACCTTTGCGCGGATAGCGGCGGTCGCCGGCGGCCTGCAGAAGCTGCCGGACTATGCGCCGCTGGTGCACTGGGCGCCGGTCGCTTGCTGGTCGGTGGCCGGCGCCGGCCTGCTCGTGATCGCCGCGTCGCGGCTGCAACGCGGCGTGAAAGCAGCTTAGTTGTTTCTCGCCGGGTGAATGAACGCCCAGGGAGAGACCTCGGAATCGGTCGGCACTTCCACCGAGATCACATAGGGCCCGCCGTCGGCCAGCGCTTTCTCCAGCACCGGGCGGAAGTGATCGGGCGACGTAACGCGTGCGGCGCCGACGCCGAAGGATTCCGCGAGCTTGACGAAGTCCGGATTGACCAGGTCGGAGGCGACGACGCGGCCGTCGAAGCGCTCGCGCTGGTCGCGGCGGACATTGCCATAGGCGTTGTTGTTGAACACCAGCGTCACCACGCCGATCTTGAACTGCACCGCGGTGGCGAGCTCCTGCACGCCGAACATGAAGCCGCCGTCGCCGGTGATCGCGACCACCGGCTTGTTCGGGTTGGCGACCTTGGCGCCGAGCGCGGTCGGGAAGCCCGAGCCGAGCGTGCCCTGATAGCCCGAAGTGACGAAGGTGCGCGGCTCATAGATCGGAAAGCCGTACCAGGAGGCGAAGCCGACCTGCGACAGCTCGTCGGTGACGATGGCGTTGGCCGGCAGCACCTCGCGCAGAATCTTCAAATAGGCCATCTGCGGCTGGATGCGCTGGATCTCCTGCTCGGTGGCCGCGGTCGCCTCGCGGATCGCGGCGCGGCGACCGGACGTCTTGGTGTAGCCGGCCTTGCGGACGGCGGCGTCGAGGTCGGCGGTGCCGGCCTTGGCGTCGGCGATCACGCCGGCATCGGCCGGCCAGCGGCGCAGCTCGACCGGATCGATGTCGATGCGCACGCATTTCAGCCCGGCCGGCTGATAAGGCCAGCGCGACATGGTCGGCAGCTCCATGCGGGTGCCGATGCCGATCATCAGATCGGTCTTCGGCCACAGCTTGTAGGCGGATGCCATGGTGAGGCCGAGCTCATGCGCGTTGGAGACGATGCCGCGGCCGCTGCGGAATGCGACCACAGGCGCGTCGATCATCTCGGCCAACTCAAGAATTTCCTCGCGCGCCTCGATGGCGCCGCTGCCGACGAAGATCATCGGCGCCTTGCTGCCGGCAATCAGATCGGCGGCCGCTTGATGCGGTCAGGATCGGGCTGCGGCGCCGGCAACGGATCGAACGGCTTGACGGCCGCAACCTCGGTGCGCTGGGTGAACACGTCCCATGGCATTTCCAGCGAGGCGGGGCCGCGCCGGCCCGACAGCATTTCCTGGAATGCGCGTGACACCATCGCGGGCGCGTTGTCGGGGTATTCGATCCGCTCCGCCCACTTCACGAAAGTGCGCAGCGTCGCGAGCTGGTCCGGCATCTCGTGCAGATGGCCGCGGCCTTTGCCCAGGAATTGCGTCGGCACCTGGCCGGTCAGGCACAGCACCGGCTCGTTGCAGCCGAACGCGGTCAGCAGCGCCGCCGAGGCGTTGAGCACGCCGGGGCCGGGCACCACGCTGAACACGCCGGGCCTGCCGGAAGAGCGAGCGTAGCCGAACGCCATGTAGCCGCAGGCCTGCTCATGCCGGGCGCCGATCACCTTGAGCTGCGCCTGATGGAACGCATCGAACAGGCCATAGATCTGCGCGCCGGGCAGGCCGAACACGGTGTCGACGCCGTGCGCGACGAGGCCGTTGACGATCGCTTCGCCGCCGGATGTTGAGGTCATGGCACCGTCCACTTGCTTGCGGGGTTAGTTGGCTTCGTCGACGACGCCGTTGCGCAGGATGCCGACGCCTTCGGCTTCGACCTCGACGACATCGCCGGGCTTCAGATAACGCGGTGGATCGAACCGCGCACCCGCGCCGGTCGGCGTTCCCGTGACGATGATGTCTCCGGGAACCAGCGTCGTGAAGGTCGAGATGTAGTTGATGAGGTAGCGGAAGCCGAAGATCAAGCGCGAGGTGCGGTCGTCCTGCCTGACCTCACCGTTGACCCGCGTGGTCAGGCGGATATCGGCGATCTGCGCTTCGCTGGTGTAGGGCACGATCCACGGGCCGAGACTGCCGGTGGAATCGAAATTCTTGCCCTGGGTGACGTTGAACTTGGCGTGGCGCACCCAGTCGCGGATGGTGCCTTCGTTGCACAGCGTGATCGCGGCGATGTGATCGAGCGCGGCGCTCTCGGCAATGTGCCGGCCGGCCTTGCCGATCACCAGCACCAGCTCACCCTCATAGTCGAGCTGCGGCGAGATGCGCGGCCGCACCACCGGCGTGTTGTGGCCGACAAAGGAGCGCGGCACCCGCAGGAACATGCTGGGATATTTCGGCGCGTCCGAGCCGTCCTTGTACTCGGCGTTGCGGTCCGGATAGTTGACGCCGATGCAGATGATCTTGTCCGGTGCCGGGATCGGCGGCTGCCAGGTGACCGCGTCGAGCGCGTGGTCGGGTGCGCGCTTGGTGGCGTCCTCCACGAGCCTGGTCAGCGCGCCGGCGGCGATCGCCTCGCGCAAGGTCGGGTAGTCCTTGGCGAAACGCGACGAGAGGTCGACGATGCCGCTGTCGGTGACGGCGCCATAGCTGGTGGTGCCGTTGACGGAATAGGTGGCGAGGCGAGGGGCAGTCATCGGCAATCCAATCGTTGATGTCGTCCCGGCGAAAGCCGGGACCCATACTCCGCGGCTATCGGAAGGGGCACGCGGCCAGTTCAGCAACTTAATTCGGTGGTTATGGGTCCCGGCTTTCGCCGGGACGACGAGGGGATGGAATCTTGTTTACTAGTCCGCAACCAGTACGTCGGCGACGAAGCGCGGCTCGCGCACCGCTTGCCCTGCGAAAGTCGAGCCTTCCTCGAACCATGAGCGTGGCGCCGGCGCGCCCCACAGCGTCTGACGGCGTGGATCGCGCAGCGACCAGCGTAGCGGCTCGTGGTCGTGATCGCCGGTGAAATAGTCGCTGGTGTAGAGCTCGATGCGATGTCCGTCAGGATCGCGGATGTAGAGGAAGAAGGCGTTGGAGATGCCGTGCCGGCCCGGGCCGCGCTCGATGTTCTTGAGGAAGCCGGAGGAGGCCATCACGTCGCAGAGATGCACGATGTTCATCGCGGTCGGTACCCAATAGGCGATGTGGTGCAGGCGCGGGCCACGGCCGTTGGTGATGGCGAAGTCGTGGACATTGCCCTTGCGGTGCATCCAGGCGGCGGCGATGCGGCCATTGTCACCGTCCTCCTCGGCATATTCGGTGAGGCGGAAGCCGAGCCGGGCGTAGAAATCGACGGTGTCCTGCACCTCGGCGGCAAACACGTTGAAATGGTCGAGCCGCTGCGGATGACAGCCCTTGTAGAGATCATAACGCCGCAAGAGATGCGGGCGCTTCTCCATCGTGGCGTAGAGCTCGATCTGGAAGCCGAACGGATCGGTGAATTGCAGCGTGCGGCCCTGGAACGGCTGGTCGACGAAAGCGTAGCTGATGCCGTTCTCGGAGCAGAACGCGGCAGCCTTGTCGAGGTCGCCGTCATTGCCGACCTTGAAGCCGAGCCGGTTGCAGGCGGCCTTCGCCGCCTTGCGCAGCACCACCGAGTGATGCTGGTGCTCTTCGCTGGCGCGCAGATACACCGACTTGTCGTCGCGGTCCTCGATGTGGAGGCCTACCGTCTTCTCGTAGAAGGTGGCGCTCTTGTCGAAATCCGTGACGTCGAGCACGGCATGGCTGCAACGGATGATGTTGAACGGCGGATCGAAGACGTGCGTCGGAACGGGCATCGGTGTTTCCTCAATTTTTGGTCCGTCATTCCGGGGCCCACCGCTAAGCGTCGCCCCGCAATGACAGTGCTGGCTAAATTCCCAGTTTCTGAATTTTGTGCGTCCCGCGCGCGAGCGAGACGTGCTTGGTTTCCATGTAGAAGTCGAATGAGTAGTCGCCGCCGTCGCGGCCGATGCCGGACGACTTCATGCCGCCGAACGGGGTCGGCAGATGGCGGACGTTCTCCGAGTTGAGCCAGATCATGCCGGCTTCCAGCGCATCGGCGACGCGCAGCGCGCGGCCCATGTCGCCGGTCCAGACATAGCCGGTCAGGCCGTATTGCACGCCGTTGGCGATCTCGATCGCGTCAGCCTCGTCCTTGAACGGGATCACGGTCAGGAACGGGCCGAACACTTCTTCCTGCGCGACGCGCATGGTCGCATTGGCGCCGGTGACCAGCGTCGGCTGCACATAATGGCCGCCGCCGGGACCGTCATGCGGCTTGCCGCCGACCGCGATCGTCGCGCCGTCCTTCCTGGCGACATCGAAATAGCTGCAGACCTTGGCGAGATGCCGCTCATGGATCAGCGGCCCGATCTCGGTCGCGGGATCGAGCGGATGCCCGACCTTGAGTGCTTTCACGCGTGCGGTCAGCTTCTCGATGAACTTGCCGGCAACGCTCTCCTGAACCAGCAGCCGGCTCGACGACGTGCAGCGTTCGCCATTGAGTGAGTAGATCATGAACACGACGGCATCGAGCGCGCGGTCGAGATCGGCGTCGTCGAACACGATCACCGGGTTCTTGCCGCCGAGCTCGAAATGCACCCGCTTCAGGGTCGGCGCGCCCTGCGCCATGATTGCCGACCCGGTCGAACTCTCGCCAACGAAGCCGATCGCCTTGATCGCGGGGTGCTCGGTCAGCGCCTTGCCGGCCTCTTCGCCGAAACCATGCACGGTGTTGAGCACGCCGTCGGGGAGGCCGGCCTGCTTGGCGAGCTTGACCAGCATGTCGGCGGTCACCGGCGACCATTCCGCCGGCTTGTGCACCACGGTGCAACCGGCCGCGAGCGCCGGCGCGATCTTCCAGGTCGACAGCATGAACGGCGTGTTCCACGGCGTGATCACGCCGACCGGCCCGATCGGCACGCGGGTCGAGATGTTCCAGTGCTCGTCCGAGGGCGTGTTGAGGCCGTCGCGCGCTTCGCCGCATTTGTCGGCGAAGAAGCGGAAGTTCTCCGCGGCGCGGATCGCGGCCTTGGCCATGAAGCGGTGCGCCTGGCCGGTGTCGATGCATTCGAGCACAGCGATATCGTCGGCCCGCTCCTCGATCGCGTCCGCAACGCGATGCAAGAGCTTGCGGCGCTGCGCCGCCGGCATGTCCCGCCAGGCCTTGAAGGCCTTGGCCGCGGCGGTTGCGGCGCGATCGATATCCTCGGCATTGCCGCGCGCGACCGTCGCCAGCACCGTGCCGTCAACAGGCGATTTGGTCTCGAAGGTCTGGCCGGAAGCCGCCGGCACGACCTTGCCGTCGATCACATTGCCGATGCCTTCGGCTTTCAACTTCGCGAGCAGGGGACCGGCGCGATCGCGGTTGGCCTGGAACACGTCGGCTGACGATTTCGCTGTCGCTTTATCCATTGACCGTCTCCACCTTCAGTGCGTCGTGGATGTTGTTGCGTTTCCAGCTGGTCTCCTTGTCGTTGATCTGCATGTCGAACGACAGAGCGAACTTGCTGTTGGCGAATACCGGATCGAGATGAGCCGACAGCGCCTTGAAGATGTGCTCGCCGGCCTTCTTGCGGGTGGCGAGGTCGCGGCCTTCGCCGAGCCGCAGCACCATGTCGAGGAAGCCGTAAGTCTTGCGGCCGTCGGCGATCGCGTAGTGTTCACACCTGACGGCGCGAACACGGATGCCGCCGAGCGGGAAGATGCCGGTCTCGACCGCGGCCTTGCGGACCACTTCGACCGTCGCGCTCATGTCGACGAGGCCGTCGAGATTGGCGGAATATACAAGCGTAAAATGCGGCATGCAGGTCTCCTGCTGAGTGCGTCAGGCGAAGTAGCAGCTCACGGAACCGTACGGTCCGTAGTCGGCCTGGATGGTGTCGCCCTTGCGGGTCTCGATCGGACGGATGAAGGAGCCCGCCAGCACCACCTGGCCGGCCTCCAGCGCCAGCCCGTTCGGCGCGATCTTGTTGGCGAGCCAGGCCACCGCCGTCGCCGGATGATTCAACACGCCGGCGGCAAGGCCGGTTTCCTCGAGCTGGCCATTTCTGAAGCAGAGCGCGCCGATCCAGCGCAGATCAGCCTCCAGCGGGCGGATCGGCCGGCCGCCGAGCACGATGCCGGCATTGGCGGCGTTGTCGGCGATGGTGTCGAAGATCTTGCGTGTCGCCTTGGTCTCGGGATCGACCCGCTCGACCCTGGTATCCAGGATCTCCAGCGCCGGCACCACGAAGTCGGTCGCGTTGAGCACGTCGAACAGCGTGCAGTTCGGCCCCGCAAGGCGATGCTTCATCACGAAGGCGAGCTCGGCCTCGACGCGGGTCGCGATGAAGCGGTCGGTCGGCACCAGGCCGCCATCGGCAAAGAACATGTCGTCGAGCAGGATGCCGGAGTCAGGCTCGTCGATATTGAGCGCGCTCTGCATCGCCTTCGAGGTCAGGCCGATCTTGTGGCCCTTGACGACGCGGCCCTGGGCCACCTTCATCTCGACCCAGGCCTTCTGAATCGCGTAGGCGTCTTCGAGGGTGATGCGGGGGTATTCCAGCGACAGCTGGCGGATTTGCTTGCGGGTCTTTTCCGCACTGTCGAGCCGCTCGGCGGCAGCGCGGATATCGTCCTTGGAGAGGGCCATGCGTGCTACACAAAAGTGGATGTCGGGAGATGATTAACATGTTAAGTGATTTCCCGCAAACTGAATCAATGCATGTTGCAGCGCAAAAGTTTGCGGCGGCGGATTAGGTCATGGCGCGCAAGAAATTGGACGAGATCCGGCCGGAGCAGGGCGACGACGCGGCGGCGCGACGGACCCCGATGCGCGAATTCTCGCGCTCGCTGCCGATGTCGCTGCTCCGTGCGCGCGAAGCTGTGATGCGGCAATTCCGTCCTTCGCTGCGCAATCACGGGCTGACCGAGCAGCAGTGGCGGATCCTGCGTGCGCTCACCGCGGTCGACGAGATCGAGGTCACCGAGCTTGCCCGTGTGGCGTTTCTGCTCGGCCCGAGCCTGTCGCGTATCCTGCGCGATCTCGAGGGGCGTGCGTTGATCGAGCGCAAGGCGGCGGAGAACGACGCGCGGCGTGCGGTGGTCTCGATCTCCGCCAAAGGGTTGAAGTTGATCGAGGCGGTGGCGCCGACGTCGGAGGTGATCTACGCGGCGATCACGAGGCGCTACGGCGCGCGCAAGCTTGCGGAGCTGCAGGAGATGCTGGGCGCGCTGGAAGCAAGTCTCGCCGGAATGGGTTCGGCCGGGGACGCAGAAGCCGAGGCCGACGAGTAACCGCGATGATGCGTGGTGATGCCGCTCAGGCCATGTAGGGCACGCGCGAGATCACGTTGATGGCGCGGAATTCGGCAATCCAGCCCGCAACCTTGGAGTGGGACCACTCGATATGGCGGCGCAAGATCTCGGCCGCCGCGTCGCCGTCGCGCGCGCGCAAGGCTTCGATGATCACCAGATGCTCGTCCATGAAGGAATCGATCTGCGGCGCGGTCAGCGCCACCTGAATGTGCTTGCCAATCACGAAAGCGCAGTGGGTGCGCTTGAGCGCTTCGACCATCTCGCGATTGGCGCCGTAGCCCAGGCACCGGATATGCAGGTCGCCCTCGATCTCGTCGAGCTCGCCGACGCCGACGCGGCTGCGGAATTGAATCCCCTCGCGCAGCCGCTCCGCCATCCGGTCAAGCAGTGCGGTGGGAATCTTCGCCGTCGCGGATTTGAGCAGCAGCGGTTCGAGCGTTGCGCGTACCTCGAAGATGTCGCGCAGGCGATCCTCGTCCAGCGGCACCACATACCAATGCGCCTTGGCGCCTTTCTCCAGGATTCCGATCGCCTGCGCGCGGAGCAGCAGATTGCGCGCCACCGTGCGTCCGACCCGGAAATGCCGCGCCAGTGCCAGCTCGCTGACGCGGAAGCGTCCGAACAGCGACCGGTAGATGATCTCGCGTTCGAGCTTGTAATAGAGTGCATCCCAGGCGTCGCTGCGCACCGCGTCGACGGGGCCGTCGGTCAGCCCGAACATTTCCGGTGTGATCGGGACGCGCCGTGGTTCGACCTTGCGCTTGCCGGCGATGACGCCGCGGCCGTCGAACCGGCGCACCAGGCCGACGTGCTCGAGCTGTTCGAAGGCCTGTCGCACCGGAGAACGGCTGGAGCCGAACAAGGTCGCGATCGCCGATTCGGAGAGCACCGTGCCTGGAGGCACGTCACCGGCCCGGATGTGCTTTGCCAATGCGCTCTTGATCAGCGCATAGGCCGGTTGTTTCCGTCTGGTCTGCGATTTCGCTCTTGGAATCGACATCGATGGCCGCCCGCCGGTCACATTATCACGTGATCGCGTCATGGCTGCTCCTAGCAGGCATTTACGCACCGTTACCAGCGAACTTTTGGCTATTGCGTGCAATGTGCAATCATGTTTAGCTACGGCAAACGCCAGATTGATGGCCGCTGTTGCGCGTCTTGTGCCCTGCAGCGGCGCTCACGTTTGTTCGTCGCGCCGCTTGATGGCTGCGGATTGGGCAACAGATCGACGCGTCAGCTCGTCGCAACGCAGCCGACATCAAGTTCGGCGGATGACAGGGAGGATTGAATGAAACTGACGAGGCGTGAGTTTTCCGCCGGCTTGGCGGCAGGTCTCGCTGCTCCTGCGCTGATGCGCAGCGCCTGGGCGCAGGGAGCGACCATCAAGATCGGCATGTGCGTGCCGGTGACCGGACCGGCGGCCGAGCAGGGGCTGTGGGCCCAGAACGGCGCCAAGCTGGCGCTGGCCGCGGTCAACAAGGCCGGCGGCGTGCTCGGCAAACAGGTCGAGCTCGTGATCGAGGACGACCAGACCACCAATCCGGGCATCGTGCTGGCGTTCTCCAAGCTCGCTGCGCAATCCGACATCGTTGCCTTCCTCGGCTCGATCCGCTCGACCCAGGTGCAGGCGATGGCGCCCGACGTGATCAAGGTCGGCAAGCCCGTGATGATCGGCGGCACCAATCCCGATCTCACCCACTCCGGCAATCCCTGGCTGTTCCGTTTCCGCCCCAACGACAATTATTCCGGCCGCGTGATCGCCGATTTCGGCGTCAACACGCTCGGCAAGAAGAAATGGGCGATCGTCCATTCCACCGACGCTTTCGGCACCGCAGGCGGCAAGGCGCTCTCCGAGGCGCTGACCAAGCTCGGCGCGCCGCCGGTGCTTGACCAGGGCTATGCCAACCAGAGTCAGGACTTCACCCCGGTCGTGCTGGCCGTGAAGCAGTCCGGCGCCGACGTGCTCGGCACCTACTTCACCTTCGAGAATGATCTCGGCATCTTCGCCCGGCAGCTGCGCCAGCTCGGCGTCAACATCCCGTGGGTCGGCTCGCCCTCGGTGGTGGCGGTCTCCTCGACCAAGCTCGCCGGTCCCGCGCTGTTCGGCACCTACGGGGTCGCCGATTTCGCCGAGGATTCAAGCGACGCCGCGAAGGCGTTCGGCAAGGCCTATCGCGATGCCTACAAGACCGCGCCCGACAACCAGAGCGCCTGGCCGTATGACGCGATCACCATTTTGTCGGCGGCAATCAACAAGGCCGGCTCGACCGACCCGAACAAGATCCGCGACGCCATCCTGGCAACGCAGAAATACGCCGGCGCCGAAGGCGAGTACAATTTCGACAAGAACGGCGATGGTCTGCACGGCTACAATGTCGTGAAGAACGACAAGGGCAAGATCGTCTACGACAAGCACATCGACTTCAACGATTGATCCGAGCGGGTCAGGGAGGCACGAATGGATGGGTTCCCTCCCCCTTGCGGGGGAGGGTTAGGGAGAGGGGTAGGCCGCTCGGGCGGAATTCGTGGCTTACCCCTCTCTCCAACTCTCCCCCGCAAGGGGGGAGAGAGCTCTACCACCTCCCGAACGACAATCACTCCGATCCGGCTGGTGCCGGGATGTTCGCTTCGCCTTTCAATGAGCGCTGTCATGGATCTGGTTCTACAACTGCTGTTCACCGGCATCGGCATCGGCGCGGTCTACGCGCTGGTCGCGCTCGGTTTCGTGCTGATCTTCCGCGCCACCAATGTCGTGAACTTCGCGCAAGGCGAATTCTCGATGGTCGCCGCCTATCTGATGGTGGTCTGCGTCGAGCTCGGCCTGCCTTATTGGCTGTCCTTCGTGATTGCGCTGGCCGGCATGGCGCTGATCGGCGTCATCTTCAATCTCGGCGTCTACTATCCGCTGCGCCACCGCACCTATCTGCCTGTCATCATCGCCACCATCGGCGCCTCGATCCTGCTGGCGAACTCGGTGCTTGCGATCTACGGTCCGCAGCCGCAGGTGCTGCAGGGCTGGTTCGATACGCCCGGCATCCAGCTCGGCCCGGTCTATCTCGACAGCCAGTATCTGCTGATCATCGGCGTCACGATCCTGCTGGTGCTGTTCAATTTCTGGTTCTTCGAGAAGACGCTGCTCGGCAAGAAGCTGCAGGCGACCTCGCAGGACAAGGAAATGGCCTCGCTGCTCGGCATTTCCGTCTCGACCATGATCATGATCACCTTCATTTATTCGGCCGTGCTCGGCGGTCTTGCCGGCATCCTGGTGGCGCCGGTGCTGTTCGTCTCGATCCAGATGGGCTCGACTATCGCGCTGAAGGCGTTCGCCGCGACTATCATTGGCGGCTTCGGCGATGTTGCCGGCGCGATCGTCGGCGGCCTCGCGCTCGGCGTCATCGAGACGTTCGGCGCCGCCTATATTTCGGTGCCCTACAAGGACGGCTTTGCCTTCCTGGTGCTGATCGCCTTCCTGGTGTTCCGGCCGCAGGGCATCTTCGGCGAACGTGTCGCGGAGAAAGCATGAGCGCCAGCGACAACATGATTCCGGCGCCGGCCGTGCGCTCGAAGCCGCTGATTATCCGTCATCTGCCGTATTTCATCGGCGCCGCGGTGCTGGTGGCGCTCGCCGCGGGCATGCAGTTTGACGGTTACATCCTCAACATCCTGTTGCAGGCCACGACCTTCTCGATCGCGGTATTCGGGCTTTCGGTCGTGCTCGGCCTGTGCGGCCAGATCAACCTGGCGCAGGCGGCGTTCTTCGGCTTTGGCGCCTATGCCGTCGGCCTCGGCACCGCCGACCTGCATCTGAACTTCTGGCTCTGCCTTGTTGGCGCCTGCGCGATCACGCTGGTTGCCGGTGCATTCCTAGGCATGTCGACGCTGCGGCTGGGCGGGCATTACCTCGCCATGGTGACGATCTCGTTCCAGCAGATCGTGACGCTGGTGATGATCAACGCGGTCGGCGTCACCCATGGACCGGACGGCGTCGCCAACATTCGCCGGCCCGAGCTGTTCCAGTCCTCGCAGAGCTATCTCGCCTTCTGCGTCGCGATGCTCGCCATCGTCGGCTATCTGGTCTGGCATCTGCCTGATACCAAGCTCGGCCGTGCCATGCGCGCGGTGCGCGACAATGAGCTCGCGGCCGGGGTCAACGGCATCGACGTATTCCGCACCAAGGTCTATGCCTTCGCGGTCTGCGCGGTGCTCGGTGGCCTCGCGGGCGGCCTGTTTGCCGGCGGCTTCGCCTATGTCAGCCCGGACCAGTTCTCGTTCGCGGAATCGATCCAGTTTCTGACCATGTCGCTGCTCGGCGGCGTGGCCTCGCCGATCGGCTCGGTGATCGGCACCGGGCTGTTGATCCTGATCCCGGAATGGCTGCGCTTCCTCAAGAGCGTGCCCGGGCTTTACCTCGCGATCTACGGCCTGTCGGTGATCCTGATCATCCGCTTCATGCCTGACGGCATCTGGGGCTTCGTGTCGGACGCGTTCACGCGCTGGCGTGCGCACACCAAGGCGCCGCCTGTTGCCGGAGCGCTCCTGCTCAAGCCCGCGACGACTGGCGGCGACATCGTGCTCGAGGTCACCGGGCTCTCGAAGCATTTCGGCGGCCTCAAGGCCGTCGACGGCGTCGACATCGCGGTGAAGCGCGGCAGCGTGCACGCGCTGATCGGCCCCAACGGCTCCGGCAAGACCACGACGTTGAACGTGCTGTCCGGCCTCTACAAGGCGACATCGGGCAGGATCGTGCTCGACGGCACCGACATCACCAACATGGCGCCGCATCAGCGCACGGCCGCGGGCCTCGGACGCACCTTCCAGAACATCCGCCTGTTCCGCTCGATGACGGCGCTGGAGAATGTCGAGATCGGCGCCGAGCGGCCCGGCAACACCATGATCGGGAAGGGTGACGACGCGCTGACCGAGCGGGCGATGGAGGCGCTGACCTTCGTCGGCCTCGGCAGCCGCGCCAACGAATTGATCTCGAGCTTCTCCTATGGCCACCAGCGGCTGATCGAGATCGCGCGGGCGCTGGCGTCGAACCCCACCTTGCTGCTGCTCGACGAGCCGGCCGCAGGCCTCAATTCAACTGAGAAGCTCGAGCTGCATGAGTTGCTCAAGCGCATCGCGGCGCAAGGCCTCACGATCCTGATCATCGATCACGACATGACGCTGGTCTCGGAAGCCGCCCAGCACATCACCGTGCTGAACTTCGGACGCCGCATCGCGGACGGCGAGTCCATGGCGGTGCTACGCCATCCCGACGTCGTCTCCGCCTATCTCGGGAGCGAATGATGCCGCTGCTCGAAATCCGCAATCTCGTGGTCCGCTACGGCGAGATCGAAGCGCTGCGCGGCGTCACCATCGCCGTGGAGCAGGGGCAGGTGGTCACGCTGCTCGGCGCCAATGGTGCCGGCAAGTCGACCACGCTGCGGGCGATCTCCGGCCTCGCCAAGCCGGCCTCCGGCGACATCCTGTTCGACGGTCATTCGATCGCGGGCCTTGGGCCGGAAGCGATCGTGCGGCTCGGCATCTCGCATGTGCCGGAAGGCCGCCGCGTTTTTCCGGGCCTCACCGTGAAAGAGAACATCATGCTCGGCGCGTCGAACCGCAAGGTGTCGGCGTCGCAGATCTCGCGCGAGGCCGATGCGATGTTCGATTTGTTTCCGGATATTCGTGCCTTCTCCAACGCGCTCGGCTGGACGCTGTCCGGCGGACAGCTGCAGATGGTCGCGGTGGCGCGCGGCCTGATGGCCAAGCCGCGGCTGCTGCTGCTCGACGAGCCGTCGCTCGGTCTCGCACCTGTGATCGTGCAGGCGGTGTTCCGCATCATTTCGCAGATCAGGAAGGACACCACGGTCTTGCTCGTCGAGCAAAATGCGCGCATGGGACTCTCGGTCGCCGATCACGGCTTTGTTCTCGAAACCGGGCGGATCGTGCTCGGTGGCAAGCCCGACGAATTGTGGGGCAATGAAGCCATCGCCGCGGCCTATCTCGGCGGCCACGCCAAGACCCACGCCTGACAACGTCCCGTGCTTCACCGAGCGAGCTAGTTATTCATGGTCACCATCAAGGTCGATAATCTCATCAACTTCGTGTCCGAGGTGTTTTCGCATTCGGAGTCCTCTCCGGAAGAGGCGAAGCGCATCGCGACCTATCTGACGACGGCGAACCTCACCGGCCACGACAGCCATGGCGTGATCCGCGTGCCTGTTTATGTCAGGTGGAAGAAGATGGGCTCGATCGTGCCGAACCAGACCCCCGAGGTCGTGGTCGACACGCCGTCGCTCGCGGTGGTCGACGGCAAGTTCGGTTATGGCCAGACCGTCACCCCGATCGCGGTCAAGCTCGGCATCGAGAAGTGCAAGAAGGCGGGGCTTGCCGCGGTCGCGCTGCGCAACTCCGGCCATCTCGGCCGCGTCGGCGACTGGGCCGAAATGGCCGCCGCCGAAGGTCTTGTTTCAATTCATTTCGTCACTGCGGCGGGCTCGCTGCTGGTCGCGCCTTACGGCGGCGTCGAGAAGCGGCTGTCGACCGCGCCCTATTGCGTCGGCATTCCTCGTCAGGGCCAGGATCCGATCGTGCTGGATTTCGCGACCTCGGTTGTGGCCGAGGGCAAGTGCCTGGTCGCAAGCCGCGGCGGCAAGAGGTTGCCGATCGGCGCGCTGGTCGATGCGGACGGCACGCTGAGCGAGGATCCGCATGTGCTGTACGGCCCGTACACGCCGGATGGGCCGCGCGACCACACCAAGGGAACCGGTGCGATCCGCGCCTTCGGCGATCACAAGGGCTCGGGCCTTGCCTTCATCTGCGAACTGCTCGGCGGCGCGCTGACCGGCACCGGTGCGACGTCGTCGGACCGGCGCTTCGCCAACGGCATGATGGCGTTCTACATCGATCCCAAGGTGATCGACACCAGCAATTTCTTCGACGGCGAGATCACCCGCTACACCGATTTCATCCGCGCCACCAAGCCGATCGCGGGCACGGATTCCGTGCTGGTTCCTGGCGATCCCGAGCGGAAAACCCGCGCCGATCGCACGAAGAACGGCATCCCCTTGCCTGACGACACCTGGGCGGCGATAGTGAATACCGCGCGCGAAGTCGGCGTCAGCGAAGTCTCGATCCAGCGGGCGACCAGCTGAGGTTAGCCCCCCAAAAACACAAAAGGAAACGCGAACAATGGCAAACAAGGTCAAGCGGGTCTGGGCTTCAGGCAAGGCGGTGGTGAACGCGTGGCTCGCGATCCCCTCTGGGTTTTCGGCCGAAGTGATCGCGCAATGCGGCTTCGACAGCGTCACCGTCGACATGCAGCATGGCGTGCAGGATTATCAGTCGATGGTGCAATGCTTCCAGGCGATGCATGCCCATCCGGTGACGCCGATGGTCCGCGTGCCCTGGAATGAGCCGGGCATCATCGGCAAGGTGCTGGACGGCGGCGCCTATGGCGTAATCTGTCCGATGGTCAACACGCCGCAGGAAGCCAAGAACCTCGTCTCCTACGCAAAATATCCGCCGAAGGGCGTGCGCTCCAACGGTCCGATCCGCGCCGGCATGTATGGCTCGGCCGGCACCTATCAGCAGACCGCCAACGACGAGATCGTGCTGCTGCCGATGATGGAGACCAAGACCGCGGTCGAGAACATGGAAGCGATCCTCGATGTCGAGGGCATCGACGGCGTCTATATCGGCCCGTCCGATCTCGGCTTCTCCTACGGTCTGGTGCCGAAGCTCGATCGCGACGAGCCGGAGATCCTCAAGATCTACGAGAAGATCATCAAGGAGTGCGGCAAGCGCGGTCTCAACCCCGGCATCCACTGCTCCGGCGCCGAAGGCGCGGTGCGCGCGATCAACATGGGCTTCAAGCTCGTGACGCTGTCGAACGAAGTCGGCCTGATGCAGGTCTACGCCAAGATGCAGGTCAACCAGACCCGCGAGAAGTCCGGCGGCAAGGCGTAAGCGTGATCCTCTCCCTCGCCCCGCACTCTCGTCCGCCGAAGCCCGCCTTCGGGCGAAGGCGGATGCGGGGAGGGGGTTGAGGTGAGGGGCTTCTATCCGGCGAGCACCATCGCTGTAACTGACATCGTGCTTCGCCCCTCACCCGGATTGCTGAAGCAATCCGACCTCTCTCCGTAAAAGACGGAGAGAGGTGAAGAACTCCAAAGGAGAACTCCCATGGCTTCGGCACAAGTGATCCGCCTGCACGCCGACGACAGCGTTTTGATCGCGCGCGCGAGCCTGCCGCCGGGGCTGGAGGTGACCGAGGGCGTCACCACGGTCGATCGGATTCCGGCCGGCCACAAGGTCGCGATCAGGCCGATCGCGCAAGGCGAGCCGATCAGGCGCTACGGCCAGATCATCGGATTTGCGACGCAGCCGATCGCGCCGGGCCAGCATGTGCACACCCAGAACTGTGGCATGGGCGATTTCGCCAAGGACTATGCCTATGGCGTCGACGTCAAACCGGTGCCGAACTTCGATCTGCCGGCGACCTTCGAGGGCATCCGCCGCGCCGACGGCCGCGTCGCGACGCGCAACTATATCGGCATCCTCACCTCGGTGAATTGCAGCGCCCATGTTGCGGGCATCGTCGCCGACATGTTCAAGAAGAACCCATTCACCGGCGACAATCCGCTCGCCGATTACCCGAACGTCGACGGCGTCGTCGCGCTGACCCACAAGACCGGCTGCGGCATGACCCAGGACGAGCCCTTGGCGCTGCTCCGCCGTACGCTCGGCGGCTATGCGCGACACGTCAATTTCTCCAACGTCATCGTGCTCGGCCTCGGCTGCGAGGTGAACCAGATCGGCGGCCTGATGCAGGAGCAGAAGCTCGCCGGCCGTTTGCGCGCGATGGATATCCAGGAGGTTGGCGGCACGCGCAAGACCGTGGAAGCCGGCGTTGCTTTCGTCAAGGAGGCGCTCGCTGAAGCCAACAAGGTCAAGCGCGAGGCGGTGCCGGCAAGCGAGCTCACCGTGGCGCTGCAATGCGGCGGCTCGGATGGATACTCCGGCGTGTCGGCCAATCCGGCGCTCGGCGCGGCGAGCGATCTCTTGGTCCGTCACGGCGGCACGGTGATCCTGTCCGAGACGCCGGAGACCTACGGCGCCGAGCATCTGCTGACCCGCCGCGCCGTCAGCCGCGAGGTCGGCGAGAAGCTGGTCGGCCTGATGCGCTGGTGGGAGGAATACACCCAGCGTGAGGGCGCCGAGATGAATGCCAATCCGAGCCCGGGCAACAAGGCCGGCGGTCTCACCACCATCCTAGAGAAGTCGCTCGGCGCGATGGCCAAGGCCGGCAGCACCAATCTCGTCGACGTGCTGCGCTACGCCGAGCCCGTTACCAAGAAGGGCTTTGTATTTATGGACACGCCCGGCTACGACCCGGTCGCCGCGACCGGGCAGGTCGCCGGGGGTGCCAATCTCGTCTGCTTCACCACCGGCCGCGGTAGCGTGTTCGGCTGCAAGCCGGCGCCGTCGATCAAGCTCGCCACCAACACGCCGATGTACAAGCGGATGCAAGACGACATGGACGTCAATTGCGGCACCATCCTCGACGGCGAGGAGAGCGTGCAGGAATGCGGCCAGCGCATCTTCGACCTCATCCTCAAGACCGCCTCGGGCCAGCCGACCAAGAGCGAGAGTTTTGATTTCGGCGGCGCCGAGTTCGCGCCGTGGGTGCTGGGAGCTACGATGTAGCGCTTAGGAGCTACAATACAGGCCGCATTCTCGCTGTCGTCCCGGCGAAGGCCGGGACCCATACCGCGTGATCTATCGTTTCAAGGCGGTGTCAGACACTTTCCGCATCACCACGGCCGGTGGTTATGGGTCCCTGCTTTCGCAGGGACGACGAATTCCATGGATACAGCTTCCGGGATTGCGCTACGCTCCATCCAGGCCACGACTGAACGGAGGAAGCATGTGCGCGCTTCGGTTCGGACTTATTGGATGCTTCGCATTTCTGGCCGCATTGAGCCTCGGCGTCGCCTCAGCTGACGCCGCGACCATCGTCGCGCTTGGCGCGAGCAACACCTATGGCAAGGGCGTGGCGCGTAACCAGGCCTATCCCGCGCAGCTCGAGGCGATCTTGCGGGCCAAGGGATTGAACGTCCGTATCGTCAACGCCGGCATCAATGGCGACACCACGGAAGGGATGCTGCAACGGCTGGACTTGGCCGTCCCGAACGGGACCCGCGCGGTCATCTTGCAGCCGGGCGGCAACGATCGGCGTAAGGGCAGCCCTGACCGGACTGCGGATATTCAGAGCCGCCTCAGCGCCCGTGGCATCACGGTGATCATGCTCCCGAACGGGATGCTGGGCGGACTGCCGCATCAGCCTGATGGCGTGCACCTGACCCCCGAAGGCTATCACATGCTCGCCGAGCAGCTTGCGTCGCAGGTGTCAGGCGCGATCGGCCGTTAGTAGCCCGGATGGAGCGCAGCGAAATCCGGGACTCTTGCCGCGGAGAAGATCCCGGATTGCGCTGCGCTCCATCCGGGCTACGGCTTCGCTCGTCGCTTGGGCACCCCGTGCCCGTTGTTAGTGCTTGATCCATACCGGAACCAGTGTTCTGCTCAAAAAAGCTGCTGGAGTCCTTGGTCCGTGTCGATCTTCGTCGCACTGCATCACGTCACGCACTACAAATACGACCGGCCGATCGATCTCGGCCCCCAGACCATTCGGCTTCGGCCCGCGCCGCACACCCGCACGCCGATCCTGAGCTATTCGCTCAAGGTCACGCCATCAAATCATTTCGTGAACTGGCAGCAGGACCCGCAGGGTAACTGGCTCGCGCGCTACGTGTTTCCGGAGAAGGCGACCGAGCTCAAGGTCGAGGTCGACTTCACGGCTGAGATGACGGTGGTCAATCCGTTCGACTTCTTCGTCGAGCCCTATGCCAACAACTTTCCATTCGAATATCCCGGCGATCTCAAGACCGAACTCGCGCCCTATCTCGAGACCGAGGAGCCCGGGCCGTTGCTCGCGGCCTACCTGAAGGACATTCCCCGCCAAGCCGACAGCACCGTCAATTTTCTGGTCGAGCTGAACGCGCAGCTGCAAAAGAAGATCAGCTACGTGATCCGCATGGAGGCCGGCATCCAGACGCCGGAGGAGACGCTGGCCGCTTGCTCCGGCTCGTGCCGCGACTCGGCGTGGCTTTTGATCCAGACGCTGCGGCATCTCGGGCTCGCTGCGCGCTTCGTCTCCGGATATCTCATTCAGCTGCGGCCCGATATCGATCCGCTCGAGGGGCCGCGCGAGGTCGAGAACGATTTCACCGATCTGCATGCCTGGGCCGAGGTCTATCTGCCGGGCGCGGGCTGGATCGGCTTCGACGTCACCTCCGGCATGCTGACGGGCGAGGGACACATTCCGGTCTGCGCCACGCCGCACTACCGCTCGGCCGCGCCGGTGACTGGGACCGCGGGAGCCGCCAATGTCGAGTTCGGCTTCGAGATGAGCGTCAAGCGGATCCGCGAGGCGCCGCGGATCACGAGACCGTTTTCGGATGCATCCTGGGCGCGGCTCGATCGGCTCGGCGAGCAGGTCGATGCCGACCTCAAGAAGGACGACGTGCGGCTCACCATGGGCGGCGAGCCGACCTTTGTCTCGGTCGACGATCTGGAATCGCCGGAGTGGAATGTCGCCGCGGTCGGCCCGACCAAGCGCGCGCTCGCCGACGAATTGATCCGCAAGCTGCGCACGCGGTTCGCGCCCGGCGGGTTGCTGCATTACGGCCAGGGCAAATGGTATCCCGGCGAGAGCCTGCCGCGCTGGGCGTTCGGCCTCTATTGGCGCAAGGACGGCAAGCCGATCTGGAAGAATGCCGGCCTGATCGCGTCGATCGAGAATCCACGCAGGGCCGAAGTTGCGGATGCTGAGCGCTTTGTCGTCGGCACAGCGAAGAAGCTCGGACTCGGCGCCGACTATGTCATGCCGGCTTATGAAGACCCGGCGTTCTGGCTGCAGCGTGAAGCCGGCCTGCCGGCCAACGTCACGCCCGACAATTCCAAGCTGACGGATGCCGAAGAGCGCGCGCGCCTGGCGCGGGTGTTCGACGAGGGATTGACGACGCCGAAAGGCTTCGTGCTGCCGATCCAGCGTTGGACGCCGCTTGTCGACAAAATCCCTGCGCGCTGGCGCAGCGAGCACTGGAAGATCCGTCGCAGCCATCTGTTCGCATCACCTGGCGATTCGCCGCTCGGCCTGCGGCTGCCGATCGGCTCGCTCGAACATGTCCCGCCGGAGGACTATCCTTACATCGTCGAGCAGGATCCGATGGCGCCGCGCGAGGCGCTTGCCGACGCGGAGTTGAAGCAGGCGCTGAAGGACGTCCCCGAGCCGCTGCCGGTGCGCACTGCAATGGCGATCGAAGTCCGCGATGGCGTGCTCTGCGTCTTCATGCCGCCGGTCGAAAAGGTCGATGACTATCTCGAACTGATCACGGCAATCGAGGCGACCGCCGAGGAAACGCAGCTCGCGGTGCATGTCGAAGGCTATTCGCCGCCCTTCGACCCGCGCATTGAGGTGATCAAGGTGACGCCGGACCCCGGCGTGATCGAGATCAACGTGCAGCCGGCGCAGAGCTGGCGCGAGGCCGTCGACATCACCCTCGGCCTCTACGAGGACTCCGCGAAGACGCGGTTAGGGGCCAACCGCTTCCTGATCGACGGCCGCCATACCGGCACCGGCGGCGGCAACCACATCGTGGTCGGCGGCAGCAAGCCGGAGGATTCGCCGTTCCTGCGTCGGCCTGATCTGTTGAAGAGCCTCGTGCTGTACTGGCAGCGGCATCCGTCGCTGTCCTATCTGTTCTCCGGCATGTTCATCGGCCCGACTAGCCAGGCGCCGCGCATCGACGAGGCGCGGCATGACGGGCTCTATGAACTCGAGATCGCGCTGTCGCACGTGCCGCCGCCGGGCATGGACGCGCCGCTATGGCTGGTCGACCGGCTGTTCCGGCACATCCTGGTCGACATCACCGGCAACACCCATCGCGCCGAGATCTGCATCGACAAGCTCTATTCGCCGGACGGGCCGACCGGCCGGCTAGGCCTGGTCGAATTCCGCGCGCTCGAAATGCCGCCCGACCCGCGGATGTCGCTGGCGCAGCAGCTGTTGATCCGGGCGCTGATCGCAAAGCTGTGGCGCGAGCCGCAGCAGGGCAAGTTCGTGCGCTGGGGCACCGCGCTGCACGACCGCTTCATGCTGCCGCATTTCCTCTGGGAGGATTTTTTGGGGGTGCTCGCCGAGCTCAAGCAGTCCGGCTACGACGTCGAGCCGGAATGGTATCAGGCGCAGCTTGAATTCCGCTTCCCCGCCTTCGGCCGCGTCCACCATGGTGGCGTCGGCCTCGAGTTGCGGCAGGCGCTCGAGCCCTGGCATGTGCTGGGCGAGGAGGGCACCTCGGGCGGCACCGTGCGTTACGTCGATTCGTCGGTCGAGCGGCTGCAGGTGAAGGCAAGCGGGTTCGTCGAGAGCCGCCATGTCGTCACCTGCAATGGCAGGCGGATGCCGATGACCGAGACCGGCCGCGCTGGCGAAGCGGTCGCCGGCGTCCGCTTCAAGGCCTGGCAGCCGGCCTCCGGCCTGCATCCGACCATTCCCGTGCACGCGCCGCTGACATTTGACCTGATCGACACCTGGAACGGCCGCTCGCTCGGCGGCTGCGTCTATCATGTCGCCCATCCCGGCGGCCGCAACTACGAGACCAAGCCGGTCAATTCCTACGAGGCCGAGGCGCGGCGGCTGGCGCGCTTCCAGGAACACGGCCACACCCCCGGCAAGATCGAAACGCCGCCGGAGGAACGCACAATTGAGTTTCCCTTGACCCTCGACTTGCGGAGCCCGCTCCTGCACTAATTGGAGCGTTCTCCAGCGAACTGGGGTGCAGGGGAAGTGCAATGACCGTGTCGGGTGGCCGGGGCAGCAGTCAAGGCAGCAGTCAGGAGAGCCGGGCCCGTCCCGGTCAGCGCCGGATGGCGCAATGGACCCGGGATTATGTCCGGCTTCCGGGCATTCCCGATGAATATATCGCCGAGAACGGCGCGCCGCGGCCGGTCTGGGCCCGTTTCTTCGATGCCTTTGCCGGGCTGTCGCCGGCCGATATCGAGCGTCGCTTCGCCAACGCGGATCGTCACTTGCGCGAGGCCGGCGTCACCTATCGCGCGCCCGGCGATACGTCTGACCGGATCTGGCCGCTCAGTCATCTGCCGCTGATCATCGACGCCGCCGACTGGCGGCAGCTCGCCGCCGGCGTCGCGCAGCGTGCGCAGCTCCTGGAAATGGTGCTGGCCGATCTCTACGGCGAGGGCCGTCTCGTCGCCGACGGTGCCATCCCCGCCGCTGCGATCGCGGGCAGCAGTGAATATCTGCGCGCGGTCAGCGGCATCAAGCCGCCGGGCGGGCGCTATCTGCATCTCTATGCCGCCGACATCGGCCGCGGGCCTGACGGCCGCTGGTGGGTGCTCGGCGATCGCACGCAGGCGCCGTCGGGCGCGGGCTATGCGCTGGAAAATCGCCTGGTGCTGTCGCGCGCCTTTTCCAATCTCTACAAGTCGATGAATGTCGAGCGCGTCGCGCCGTTCTTCGAAGCGTTCCGCGATTCGCTGCGCGCCAGCGCCGACCGCGACGAGCCGCGGATCGGCCTGCTCACGCCGGGCGCGTTCAGCGAGACCTATTTCGAGCATGCCACGCTGGCGCGCTATCTCGGCTTCCTCTTGGTCGAGGGCGATGATCTCGCGGTCTCCGGCGACCGCATCCACATCCGCACCGTCGCTGGATTGAAGCGGCTCGACGTGCTGCTGCGCCGGGTCGATTCCAACATGCTCGATCCGCTCGAGCTCGACGCCTCCTCCTATCTCGGTGTGCCCGGTCTCGTCGAAGTGCTGCGCAAGGGCGGCGTCGTGGTCGCCAACATGCCGGGCTCGGGCGTGATGGAGGCGAGGGCGCTGCTCGGCTTCCTTCCCAATCTGTGCCGGCGTCTGCTCTCTGAAGACCTGATGATGCCGCATATCGCGACCTGGTGGTGCGGCCAGAAGTCGGCCCGCGAGCAGGTGCTGTCGCGGCTCGATGAATTTGCGATCGAAGGCGCCTATGGCCGCGGCGTTGCAGATTTTCCCGGCTATGGCCCGGTGCTCCCCGGCGAATTGTCGGCGGCGGATCGCGACCGCCTGAAGGACGCGATCAGCCACCGCGGCATCGACTATGTAGGTCAGGAGCTGGTGCGGCTCTCGACCACGCCGGTGTGGGAGAACGGCCGCATCGCGCCGCGTCCGTTCGTGCTGCGGGTGTTCGCGGCGGCGACGCCGAACGGCTGGACCGTGCTGCCCGGCGGCTTCTGCCGGATCGCCGATCGAGCGGATGCGCGCGCGGTGTCGATGGGCGATGGCGCGGTCTCCGCCGACGTCTGGGTGGTGTCCGACAAGGCGGTCGCGACCTCGACCTTGCTGCCGGCGGTCGACACCGTCCGCATCCGCCGCATCGCCGGCGTGCTCCCGAGCCGCGCCGCAGACAATCTGTTCTGGCTCGGCCGCTATCTCGAGCGCGCCGAGGCCACCATTCGCCTGATCCGCGCGCTGTGCACGCCGCTGCGCGATCCCGCGCGGGCGAATTCGAACGGCAACGCGCCGGCGATGCATTCGGCCGAGCGCATCCAGCGCTTGCTGGTGACCTGGGGCGCGGCGTCGCAGACCGCGCGCGCCAATCCCGCCAAGGTCGCGCTCGAAGCGCTGCAGAGCGAGGAGAAGTTCGGCTCGGCGCTGTCGCTGGTGCGGTCGGCGCAGCGTACCGCGACGTCGCTCCGCGAGCGGCTGTCGCCGGACGCCTGGCAGGTCATCACCGAGATGGCCGACCGCCTCGCGATCGAGGTTCATGACGATGACGGCGTCGTCAGCGCCGCCGAGCTGACCTTGCAGGAACTCGCAAGCTTCGCCGGCCTCGCGCAGGAGAACATGAACCGCGCCGCCGGCTGGCGCTTCCTCGAGATGGGCCGCCGCGCCGAGCGCGCCATCAACACCACGCGCTTCGCCCGCCAGTTCGCCTATGACGAAGCCGGCGACGAGGACCTCGACGTCCTGCTCACGCTGGTCGACTGCCAGATCACCTATCGCTCGCGCTATCTGGTGCAGCCGCTGCTGACACCGGTGCGCGATCTTGCGGTGCTCGATCCCTACAATCCGCGCTCAGTCGCATTCCAGGTCGCGGCGCTGAACGAGCACATCGCCGCGCTGCCGAGCCTGAAGGAGCATGGCCTGATCGAGCGGCCGCAGCGGCTAGCGGTCGCGGTCGAGGCGATGTTGACGACGGCCGAAGCTTCGAGCCTCGACGTCAAGACGCTGTTCGCGCTGGAGCAGGATCTGCTCAACCTCGCCGACGCGGTCGGGCTGCATTATTTCCCGCATGGACCGAACGCCAGCCGGCCGGAGAAGCTCACGGGGCTGGCGTGATCTACGACATCCGCCACGTCACCACCTATAGCTACGAGACCCAGGTCAGCTTCGCCCGCTGCTCGCTGCGGCTGGAGCCGATCAGCGGCGACGGGCAGCAACTGATCTCCCATTCGGTCGAGATCCGTCCGAGGCCCGCGGAGCGCACCGCGCGGCGCGATTTCTTCGGCACGCTGACCGAGAGCGTCCTGATCGAGAGCGCGCATCGCAGCCTTCGCATCGATTCCCGCTCGCGCGTCTCCGTGGCGCGGCAGCCGCCAGCGCGCGACGCCGTCAGCCCGCCCTGGGAGAGCGTGCGTGACCATGCGTTCGAGGCGCTGAGCCTCGATGCGGCCTCGCCGGTCGGCTACGTCTTTGCCAGTGCGCTGGTGCCGGTGCTGCGGCCGGTGACGGCCTACGCTTCCGCGAGCTTTTCGCCTGATAGTGGGATCCTCGCTGGGGCGGCCGATCTGATGCGCCGCATCCGCAGCGACTTCAAATACGATCCCAAGGCGACCGTGATCTCGACGCCGCTTCGCGACGTGTTCGAGAAGCGTCACGGCGTGTGCCAGGATTTTGCCCATGTGATGATCGCCGGGCTTCGCGGGCTCGGTTTGCCCGCGGCCTATGTCAGCGGTTATCTGCGCACCATCCCGCCGCCGGGCCAGCCGCGGCTACAGGGTGCTGACGCAACCCACGCCTGGGTGTCGGTCTGGTGCGGCAGCGAGCTCGGCTGGGTCGGGTTCGACCCGACCAACGATCTCATGGTCGCCAACGATCACATCATTCTCGCCATCGGCCGCGACTTCGCCGACGTCTCGCCGGTCGACGGCGTCATCGTCGGCGCGCGCAAGCAGAAGCTCAGCGTCGCCGTCGATGTGTTGCCGGTGGAGTGAGCCGTGGGCGGCAGGCGCCCCGTTCGACCGCGCCGCCGCGATCCCGATCAGGCGACGTGCCGCTTGCCCGATTTGTCCCACCCGATCGGGCTGATGATGACGCGGTCGCGGCCTTCATGCTTGGCTTGATAGAGCGCGAGGTCCGCGGCCTTGAGCAGATCGCGCGACGTGCGCTCGTGGTCCGGGACGAGGCAGGACAATCCGATGCTGATGGTCGGCAACTCATGCTCGGATTTGCGCGCAGCGGTCAGCTTCGCGCGAATCTGTTCGGCAACCTCCAATGCGCCAGCCTTGCCGATGCCGGGCAGCAGTACCGAAAACTCCTCGCCGCCATAGCGCGCGCCGAGATCGGTAGCGCGCTTGGTGCTGCTTGCGATGCACCGCCCCACAGTGGCGAGCACGGCGTCGCCGGCCTGATGGCCGTAGGTGTCGTTGAAGGTCTTGAAGTGATCGACGTCGATCATCAGAAGCGATACCGGCGACTTTGCGCGCATGCCACGCCGCCATTCGACGTCGAGCGTATCGTCGAGCCGGCGGCGGTTGGCGAGGCCTGTCAGCGCATCCGTGCTTGCGAGGTGCGCGAGCCGGCCTTCCGCGGCGGCGCGCCGTTTGAGCGCGGCCAGCAGATAGAACATCAGGACGATCGAGAAGCCGCAGAGCGCTGCGACCACGCTTCCGATCAGCCACACCTGCTGCCACCAGTCGGCATAGATGCCGTCGAGCGCGAGACCCTCGGCGATGATCAGGGGATGATGCCCGACCGCCTGGAAAACATAGAGCCGGCTGACATGGTCGACGATCGATTTCGTCGTGTAGAAGCCGGATTGCCGTGCCGGATACTGCTTGAAGACCTGCGAGTCCCTGATGCTTTGCCCGATCTTGCCGATGTCGAACGGTGCTCGCATCAGCATGACGCCATCGGTGTTGAACAACGCCATGCTATCGCTGAGGCCGAAGTTCAGCTTGCGAAACAGATTGTGGAAATAGCTGAGCCGCATGCTGCCCGCGACCACGCCGGCAAAGGACCCGTCGTCGTTGCTGATGCGGCGGCTCAGGCTGATCAGATATTCGCCGTCTGAAGTAACCCAGGGCGCGCTGATGAACAATCCGCTGTCCGCTCGCGCCCGATGCACCTGGAAGAAGTCGCGGTCGGCGTAGTTTGCGGTGCGCGGCGTCAGTGTCCGGGAATCGAGCGTGACGTCTCCCGCCGTGTTCAGCACGAGGATCGAGCCGAGGTCCTTGGCGGTGGCGGCGCGGTCGAACAGCACGACCTGGCGAAGCTCCGGGCTGATCTTGCCGAGCTCCCGCAGCTTGACGCCGTCGGCGACCGCTTGCAGCGAGAGATCATAGAGCTCGATGTTGCGGTCGATCTCGCTGGCGATAGAGGCAACGAGGTTGGTCGCGCCTTCCTTCGCATGCTGATAGTCCTTACCGGCCATCTCCCAGAGAATGGACGCGCAGATCGCCGAAAAGCACAAGACGAGACCGATCCCGAGCGCAAAGAGCCGTTTGGTCGGCACCGCCTTCGGCTTTGGCAACAGCCCGTTCATTGCTCGCTTCCACTTTCCCCGCGCCCCCGCGCTTCGACACTTTCTATAGGGGCATCAAATTGAGAAAGGCGACCTCAAGCGCAGGCAATTTGCGCCTGTGCGTTGGGAGAGTCTTAACCATTGCAGATCGGTCGGGCCAGTCGCAGGCCCCAGACGGATGACCTGATCCGTTCAGGTTCCGGTGCGCCGCAGGTCTTCGGCGGCATCGCGGCGCAGGTTGTGGAAGAACTGCTCGACTTCGCGCGACAGCGTTTCGGCCGTGGCGGTCAGATCGTTCGATGCCGCGAGCACCGACTCCGCCGCCCTGCTGGTCTGGTCCATGTCGTCGCGGAGCGAGCCGACATTTGTCACCAGCGTTTCGTTGCCCTGGGCGGCCATCTGCGCATTGGCGGAGATTTCGCGCGTCGCCGCGTCCTGCTGGCCGATCGCGCTGGCGATGTTGGCGGTGACGTTGCTGATCTCGCGCACCGCCTGGCCGATCTCGCGCACAGCGGCCACCGAGTTGCGGGTCGAGGCCTGGATCAGGCCGACATTCTCGCTGATCTCGGCGGTTGCCTTCGCGGTCTGCCCGGCCAGCGCCTTGACCTCGTGCGCAACGACCGCGAAGCCGCGGCCGGCATCGCCGGCGCGGGCGGCTTCGATGGTGGCGTTGAGCGCGAGCAAATTGGTCTGCTCGGCGATCGCCTGGATCAGGCTTAACACGCCGTCGATGCGCTGCGTGGTGGCGGCAAGGCTCTCGATCTCGGTGATCGACCGGTCGGTGCGCGCACCGGCCTGATCGACCGCGCCGGAGGACTGCTTGACCTGGCGGCCGATCTCCTCGACCGAGGCGGAGAGCTCTTCGGCTGCACCCGCCACCGCGGAGACGTTGCTCGAGGCCTGTTCGGTCGCGCCGGCCGCCGCAACCGCGCGGCCGCTGGCGTCCGACGCGACGGTAGCGATGGTCTGCGCGGTTTGACGCATCGTCGCAGCGTTGTCGTGCACAGCGCGGAGCACGTCGCCGATCGTGGCGCGGAACGTCTCGACGAAGCTCTCGATATGGCGGCCGCGGGCGTCGCGGGCCTCGGAGTCCCGCACGACTTGCGCGTTCAGGCTGCGATTGCGATCCATCGCCTCCTGGAAGACCTTGATGGCGCGCGCCAGCGCGCCGATCTCGTCGCCGCGATCGACATGCGGCACGTCGACATGGTCGGCGCCCTCGGCGACGTGCTTGATGGTCGTGGTGATCTGCGACAGCGGCCGCGCCACCGAGCGGGCGATGATCAAGACGCCGAGGACCACCACGATCAGGGCGGCGGCGCCGAGCCCGGTCAGCAACAGTGCCAGCTCACGGTTGGTGTCGGTCTGTTGCGCCAGCTTCTTGCTGCGCTCGGCATAGACCTTGGAAAGCGCCTCGAGGTCCTTGTTCAGCGCGGTACGCACGTCGCGGTTGGCGTCGTTGTCGCCCCACTCACGGCCGGCTGCCGCGCCGATCTCGATGCCGCGCCGAACCAGCTCCTTGCGGAACTCGATGAACTGCTCGATGCGCTTCTTGAACACCGCGAATTCGGTGGCGTCGTCGGCCTGCACCAGGGTTTCCCAGTTCTTGACCACGCCGCGGATGCGCTCGTTGAACGCCAGCAGTCCGTCGCCGTACTTCTTCACCGCAGCTGGATCGGTCGACATGTAAATGCCGCGGGATTCCATCACCACGGCATAGACCAGCGAGTTGACCCGCTCGACGTTGAGCGCGGCGCGGCTCGCGAGGTCGACGGCCGCGGTCAGCTCGGCGTTGCGCCGCGCGTTGTAGTCGGAGAGGACGGTGATGGCCGCGGTCAACGCCGCAATCAGCGCAAACGTCGAGTACAGCCGGGCAGCAAGCGAGAATCGGGACGCCATCGGAGGCCGGGACATGGAGATGGGGGATGTGGTGGGGGCAGGCATTGAGGGCACTCCAAGAGGCCGGGGAGCACCTTCGGCCGGTTAAAGCTTATGCAAAATGTTCATGGATAATTTCTTAACGCGTGGGCCTGGCGCGGCCGCAACCGTCAAAATCCTCAAATAATCCCAATGTCTTATGGGGGCCTCTGCGTCCGCAGGGTTCCAGCGGCCGGCCGCCGTGTTGAATGACGCGCCGCCATCATCATCACTCATCAACATCCGCCGGCGCGCAGCGCCAAGCTGATGGCACCACTTTCGCAAAGAGGTGCTAGGTTACGTTGCCCCAGCCCCACGCGACTCCCCATGCTCTATCGTCACACCATCGACGCCACCAATTACGCATTCGACGATCTGCGCATCCTGCTTGCCAAGGCCTCGCCGCCGCGGTCGGGCGACCGGCTGGCCGGCATCGCGGCCGACAGTGCCGCGGAGATGATCGCCGCGCGGCTTGCGCTCGCCAACGTTCCGCTCAAGCAATTCCTCGATGAGCCTGTCATCCCCTACGAGGACGACGAAGTCACCCGCCTGATCCTCGACAGCCACGACGTCGCCGGCTTCCTGCCGGTGTCGTCGCTCACCGTCGGCGGCTTCCGCGACTGGCTGCTGTCGGATGCCGCCACCACCGATGCGATCAGGAAGATCTCGCGCGGCATCACACCGGAGATGGTGGCCGCGGTGTCGAAGCTGATGCGCAACCAGGATCTCATCCTGGTCGCGAAGAAGTGCGAGGTGATCACCCGCTTCCGCAACACCGTCGGCCTGCGCGGGCGCATGAGCACGCGGCTGCAGCCGAATCATCCCTTCGACGATCCCAAGGGCATCACTGCCTCGATCCTCGACGGGCTGCTGCTCGGATCGGGTGATGCCTGCATCGGCATCAATCCGGCGAGCGACGATCCGAAGGTCATCGGCACCCTGCTGCGGCTGCTGGACGACGTCATCACGCGGCTCGCGATTCCGACGCAGGGCTGTGTGCTCACCCATGTCACGACCACGCTCGGACTGATCGGGCAGGGGGTGCCGGTCGATCTCGTGTTCCAGTCGATCGCAGGCACCGAGGCGGCCAATCGCAGTTTCGGCGTCGACCTCTCGCTGTTGCGGGAGGCGCGGGAGGCTGGGCTGTCGCCGCGGCGCGGCACGGTCGGTGACAATGTGATGTATTTCGAGACCGGGCAGGGCTCGGCGCTGTCGGCCAATGCCCATCACCAGGTCGACCAGCAGACCTGCGAGGCGCGGGCCTATGCGGTGGCGCGCGCGTTCGATCCGCTGCTCGTCAACAGCGTGGTCGGCTTCATTGGTCCGGAATACCTCTATGACGGCAAGGAAATCATCCGCGCCGGGCTCGAGGATCATTTCTGCGGCAAGCTGCTCGGCCTGCCGCTCGGGATCGACGTTTGCTACACCAACCACGCCGAGGCCGATCAGGACGACATGGACAATCTCCTGACGCTGCTTGCCGCCGCCGGTGTGAACTTCATCATGGGCGTGCCGGGCGCCGATGACGTGATGCTGAACTATCAGTCGACATCGTTTCACGATGCGCTCTACGTCCGTGACCTGTTCGGCCTGAAGCGGGCGCCGGAATTCGACGACTGGCTGGTGCATGCAGGCCTTGCCGGGCAGGACTTCCGCCTCGTCAGCGATGCGGGGCGGCTGCCCGACCTCGCTGCCCGGCTCCTGACCTGACGGGATAGCAAAATTCTGCAGAGCAACTATCTCGCCGTTGTGACGTTGGTAAGTGCCACAATGTTGAAGAATTTCTGGCCCAGCGTTCCACGCCATGGTTAGATTTGCGGGTGCTTCGGGGTCGATTGATGAGAGCTGAGGGCATAAAGACAGCACGGCGTATCCTCTGCGTCTTTCCGCGCTATACGTCGTCGTTTGGGACCTTCGAGCACGCCTACCCCCTGACCGACGGCGTCAAGGCGTTCATGCCGCCGCAGGGGCTGCTGCTGATTGCCGCATACCTCCCTGAGAACTGGCCGGTCCGTTTCGTCGACGAGAATCTGCGTCCGGCAACGGTGGAGGATTTCGAGTGGGCGGACGCCGTGTTCGTCAGCGGTATGCACATCCAGCGCCAGCAGATGAACGACATCTGCCGTCGTGCGCATGAACACGACCTGGTGGTCGCGATCGGCGGTCCGTCGGTCAGTGCCTGCCCGGACTACTATCCCTCATTCGACTACCTTCATGTCGGCGAGCTCGGCGATGCGACCAATGAGCTGATCAGGCGCCTCGCCGATGATACCAGCCGCCCCGACCAGCAGGTGGTGCTGAAGACCATCGACCGGCTGCCGATGACGGACTTCCCGCTGCCGGCCTATGAGCTCGCCGAAACCAAGAAGTACTTCCTCGGCAGCATCCAGTTCTCCTCGGGCTGTCCCTATCAGTGCGAGTTCTGCGACATCCCCGGGCTCTATGGCCGCAATCCGCGCCTGAAGTCGCCGCAGCAGATCATCGCCGAGCTCGACAAGCTGCGCGCATGCGGCGCGACCGACACGGTCTATTTCGTCGACGACAATTTCATCGGCAACCGCAAGGCGGCGAGCGAGCTGCTGCCGCATCTGATCGAATGGCAGAAGCGGACCGGCTATGTGACGCGCCTCGCCTGCGAGGCGACGCTCAACATCGCCAAGCGGCCCGAGATCCTGGAGAAGATGCGCGAGGCCTTCTTCGTGACGATTTTCGTCGGCATCGAGACGCCCGATCCCGACGCGCTGAAGGCCATGCACAAGGATCAGAACATGATGGTTCCGATCCTGGAGGGTGTGCGCACCATCAACTCGTTCGGCATGGAGGTCGTCTCCGGCATCATCATGGGGCTCGACACCGACAAGCCCCAGACCGGTGACGCGCTCATCTCCTTCGTCGAGGAGTCCCGGATTCCGCTTCTGACCATCAATCTGCTGCAGGCGTTGCCGAAGACGCCGCTGTGGGACCGGCTCGAAAAGGCGGGGCGGCTGATCGATGATGAGGGCCGCGACTCCAATGTCGAGTTCCTGCTGCCCTATGAGGATGTGGTGAGTTCCTGGCGCAAATGCATGGAGATCGCCTACGAGCCGAAGAAGCTGTTCGAGCGCTATCTGCATCAATGCAACTACACCTATGCCAACCGCATCAAGGTGCCGGTCAGTCCGGAGATGAAGAGCTGGGCGAACATCCGGCGCGGCCTGATCATGCTGCGCAACATCTTCTGGAAGGTCGGCGTACTCGGCGACTACAGGCGCGTGTTCTGGAAGTTTGCGCTCGGCCGGCTCAAGCGCGGCGATATCGAGGGGCTGATCTCGGCGACGCTGGTTGCGCACCATCTGATCACGTTTGCACGCGCGGCCTCCAGCGGCCGGCAGAACGCCTCGAACTACTCGATCCGGTTGCGCGAGGCTTCCGTTCCCGCCGAATGACAGCATGACGACACCGCCGGCGCCATCGTCCCCTTCGCTCCCCGATTTGCGTGACCTTACGCCGGCGCGCGTCGGGCTCGGCCGGTCCGGGGCCAGTCTGCCGACCGATGCGTTGCTCTCGTTTACGCTCGACCATGCCCGCGCGCGCGACGCCGTTCACGCGGCATTCGAGATCAGCAGCATTGCGGCCGGTCTTGCCGGCCTCGGCATCACGCCGCGCGAGGTGTCGAGCCAGGCACACGACCGGCGCGACTATCTGCGCCGGCCGGATCTCGGGCGCATGCTGGATTCCGCATCGCGGCGGTCGCTGGAAAGCAGCGGCATCGCCGCGTGCGCCTGCGCCATCGTGATCGGAGACGGCCTGTCGCCGACGGCGGTCAATGTGCACGCCGTCGAATTGATCCGGCACCTGTTGCCGCGGCTCGCGGCCGACGGGATCGACACTGGTGCGGTGGTCGTCGCGTCCGGCGCGCGCGTTGCGCTCGGTGACGAGATCGGCGCCATCCTCGGCGCGCGCATGCTGGTGATGCTGATTGGTGAACGGCCCGGCCTTTCCGCGCCCGACAGCCTTGGCGCCTATCTCACCTTTGCGCCGCGGATCGGCCTCACCGATGCCGACCGCAATTGCATCTCCAACATCCACCGTGCCGGGCTGAGTTATCCGGAAGCGGCGTTCAGGATCTCCTGGCTTGTGCGCGAAGGCCTGGCACGCCAGATCACCGGGGTCGCGTTGAAAGATGAAAGCGGCGGTGGATCGTCACAGAATGCGCTCCCAGGGTGTGGCAAATCAGATACTTAATGGTGGGGATCGCCGGTTCCCCGCCAATTTGGTCGGACCCTCGCGCTTGCGAGCAAAGGGGCGGACGGGTAAAACCGGCGCCGGTCAATATTCGCGTGTTTTCAAGGACTAGCGCCGATCAGTTGCGCTCACCCGCCGCATTCGCGCCCCTAAAGCATGGTCCGGAAAAGTGCGAAGCGGTTTTCCGAAAAGATCATGCGCAAACAAGGAGCTAAAGCGCGGTGACGATCCAAGCTGATCTCATCGCGCTTTAGACCCAAGCTAGACAGATTGAGACGTTTTCAGAACTGGACAGGGCATGCTCGAAAAGAACTCCGAAAGTCAGGTCCACGTCGAGAAGGTCGAAGAACCGCGGTCGGGCCCCAGCATCGCGTTCGGGATCGAGCGTCTCGGCCTGATCCCGATGCGGGCGCCGATCCTGTCCTGCATCGTGCTCGTTCTGCTGTTGATCGGCGCCTTGTTCGGCGTGCATCGGATCAAGATCGACGATTCGCTGTCGCAGCTGTTCCGTTCCGAATCCAAGGACTACAAGCAATATGAGGCGGTGACCAAGCGCTTCCCGGCGACCGAGTTCGACGTTCTCGTCGTGGTCGAAGGCAAGACGCTGCTCGAGCGCGACAATCTCGGCAAGCTCCGTGACATGGTCACGGACCTGCAGCTCGTCGAAGGCGTGCGCGGCCTGGTGTCGCTGTTCTCGGCGCGCCAGGCGCCGGAGCCCGGCAAGCTGCCGGCGGCGCTGTTCCCGAACGAACTCCCCGAGGGCGCCGCCTACGACAAGTTCGTCGAGACCGTCAAAAGCAACGAGATCATCCGCGGCAAGCTGTTGTCGGAGGACGGCACGCTCGCGCTGGTCGTGCTGTCGCTCGAACCGGAGGTGGTCGGCAGCAACAAGCTCGGCAAGGTAGTCGGCGACATCAGGAAGATCATGGCCGACGATCTCGGCGGCAGCGGGCTCAATGCCCAGCTGTCCGGCGTGCCGGTCATGCAGCTCGAGATCCGCAACGCGGTCGAGCGCGACGGCCTGACCTACAACATCCTCGGCATCCTCGCCGGCTGCGTCATCGCCATCATCTTCTTCCGCAAGATATCCTTCATGGTGGCGGCGGCGTTCCCGCCGATGATCGCGATCCTGCTCGCGCTCGGCGGCCTCGGCTGGGCCAATTTCAATCTCAACATGTTCCTCAACGTGATGACGCCGCTCATCATGGTGATCAGCTTCTCCGACTCGATGCAGCTGACATTCGCGGCGCGCGACCGGCTGATCGCGGGGCAAGACAAGTTCACCGCGTTCAAGAACGCGGTGCTGGTGGTCGGCCCGGCCTGCGTGCTGACGCACGGCACGGCGGGCATTTCCTTCATCGCGCTGCAGTTCTCGGATTCCGACCTGATCCGCAAATTCGGCGAGGCCGGGCTTGCGGCGACCATCATCGCGCTGGTCGCGGTGCTCTCGCTGGTGCCGGTGTTCGGCATCCTGCTGGTGCGCAACGAGAAGGTCTTTGCGGTCAAGTTCCAGAGCGCGGATGCAGGCGTGCAGGCGCTGCGCAATTTCTGCTACTGGATCGCGGTGCGCATGGTCGGTCGTCCTGGGCTGTTCAGCCTGCTCGCGCTGATCGTCGTCGGCGGCCTCGGCATCATCTACGCCAATCTCGAGCCGCGCTACCGGCTCGCCGACCAGGTGCCGGACAAGCGGCAGGCGGTGGAGGCGTCGAGCCGGCTCGACGCCAAGCTGACCGGCGCCAATCCGGTCGATGTGCTGATCGAATTCCCCAAGGGTCAATCGCTCTACTCGCCGGAGACGCTGAAGACGATCGCCGACGTTCACGCGATGGTCGAGGACAGCGCCGGCGTCGGCAACGTCTGGTCGCTGGAGACCTTGCGGCGCTGGCTCGCCGAAAAGGCCGGCAGCAACGATGTCGCGACGCTGAAGGAATATGTCGGCGTGATTCCCGAACATCTCGTGCGCCGCTTCATCTCGAAGGATCAGGATGCGGTCGTGGTGTCGGGCCGGGTTCCGGATCTCGATTCGAGCCAGCTGCTACCGGTGGTGAACAAGCTCGATCACTCGCTCGACAAGGTGCGTGCCGAGCATCCCGGCTACGAGATCGCCGTCACCGGCCTGTCGGTGATTGCCGCGCGTAACAGCGCCAACATGATCGAGAAGCTCAACCGCGGCCTCACCGTCGAGTTCGCGCTGGTTGCGATCTTCATCGGGCTGGCGTTCCGCTCGATCGTGGTGATGTTCTCCTGCATTCTGCCCGGCATCTTCCCCGTGGTGCTGTCAGGCACCGTGCTGTGGCTGCTCGGGGAGGGGCTGCAATTCGCCAGCGTCGTGGCATTGACCGTGTCGTTCGGCCTTGGGCTCTCCGCCACTATCCACTTCCTCAACCGCCTGCGGCTCGAGACCAAGCCCGGTGTCACGCCGGAACTTGCGGTGGAGCGCGCCACCGTCCTGGTCGGTCCCGCACTGATCCTGACCACGGTGGTGCTGGCCTGCGGCCTCGTCGTCACCGTGTTCTCCGACCTGCCGTCACTGCGCCTGTTTGGCTGGCTCAGCGCGTTCTCGATGGTCGCAGCGCTGGTCGCGGACCTCTTCATCCTGCGGCCGACCTCGATGTTCCTGATCAATCTGTCGCAAAAGCTCCGCGGCAAGGGCGGGCAGCCGGCGCCGATCGAAAAGGCCTGATCGACCGACAATGAAAAGGCCCGGTTCCGAAGCGCTCGGAACCGGGCCTTTTGTTTGTCAGCGAAATCGATCGGGAGTGTCAGGTCTTCGTCATCGTGATCGTGACGCCGCGGATCTCGCCCTTGGAGTCGATCTGCACCACCTGCTTGGAGCCGTTGGTCTGCAGGTTCAGGTTGGCGGCAAAGCCGGACGCCTCGACGAACACGTCGATCCGGCCGCCGCCCGCGGTGCCCTGCAAATTGCCGAAGATGTTGCGGCTCGCCTCGCTCCAGTTGCCGGAGATCCGGTCGCCCTGGCTTGTGACGTCGCTGGAGAGGTCGAATTTGTAGCTGTCGCTGGCGCAATGCAGGGTCTGCTTCAGGCTCAGACCCGATGGCGCGACCTTGTAATCCGCCTTGCAACGAATGCGTTCGGTCGTGCCGTTGGACAACGCCACCGTGCCCGTGCCGGTCCAAGAGCCGGCAAAACCGGCAAACGGCCCGCTGGCCTGGGCATGGACCGCGGAGGCAGACAGCATCAGTGCGGCGCCGACGCCCACAGCTCTGAGGGCCTGACCATAAAGGCTGGAACCAAACAGTTTCATTGTGAATTTCCCATCAAAATCAACGCCTCTTTCGCAAGAAAGCGTCTCGCCGCATCGAAGGTTTAGTGTCACCCAAGAATGTTAGGTTCAAACGACAGAGGCGGGGTGCGCCACGCCTTTCGTCATCGAACAGAATCAGAAGCCGGTGGCCTCATCATGGCATCTAGCTTTGCGCGAGTACCATCCGCAATAGCCAAGCGCGACAAAGTGATGGCGTGAATCGGTGTTGTGAATCAACGACTTAAGCAGGGGTTTACAGCGCCGCAAATTTAGCCGCATTTAGCAGTGCTTGTCGTCAATCCGTTGCCGCGTTACGTGGCGTCTGCAATCCCCAAAATCCGTCCCGGCCTTGCCGAAACGCTTTCGGGAACAGATTTTCTGCTGTCGGAAATGAAGGAATACGATGCGTAAATTTCTCTTGGCTCTTGCCCTGTTGTCGATCCCGCTTGCGTCCAGCGCCGTCGCCCAGCAGCAGCAGGGACGCGGTACACCCGATGAGCAGAAGGCCTGCACGCGTGACGTGCAGCGTCACTGCCGCTCCGTCATCGATCAGGGCGACTTCACCATTCTCGCTTGCCTGCAGCAGAACCGCAGCAAGATCAGCACCGCCTGCGACCAGGTGCTGAAGACCCACGGCCAATAAGATCGAATTCAGGTCTCAAGGGACCGCTATCGACACCGCGGCTGGCTCCGTGCCGGCCGCGGCTGCATATGCTGGCGGTCACAGATAGCATTGGTTTTGGTGGCGTATTCCCCTATATGGGGCTCGCAAATCCCCCGCATGCGCTGACGGTTCGCGCCTGCGTCGTGCCATGACCAGTGTAGCCCAAATTTCCCATGACCACCGCGAGCGACCTGCGATCCGGAAAGACCCACCGCGACGAGAATTTTCCGGTCGCGTCGTGGATCATTCATCCGCGGCATCGTGCCCTGATCCTGGCCTTCTATAATTTCGTCCGCACCGCCGACGATATCGCCGATCACGCCACGTTGCCGGCCGACGAGAAGCTGCGCTATCTCGACCTCATGGAGGCCGAACTGCTCGGCAATGGCGAGACCCAGAAGGAAGCGGTCGATCTGCGCCGGGCCTTCGCCGAGCGCGGCATGGCGCCGCGGCATGCGCTCGACGTGCTGGTGGCGTTCCGCCTCGACGTCACCAAGCTGCGCTACGAAACCTGGGACGATGTGATCGATTATTGCCGCTATTCGGCGATGCCGGTCGGGCGGTTCATGCTCGACGTCCATGGCGAGGATACCTCGACCTGGGCGGCGTCGGATGCGCTCTGCGCGGCCTTGCAGATCAACAATCATCTGCAGGACTGCGGCAAGGACTACCGCAACCTGAACCGCGTCTACCTGCCGCGCGATGCGCTCGCCGCCGCGGGCGCGACCGTCGAGATGCTGGGCGAGGCGAAGTCACAGCCGGCCCTGCTCAAATGCCTGCAGGCGCTTGCGGTGCGCACCGCCGTGCTGCTCGACCAGAGCAAGTCGCTCGCCGCCGAGGTGAAGGATTTCCGGCTCGGGCTCGAGATCTCCGTGATCCAGGCGTTCGCCGACAAGATCGTCAACATGCTGAAGGTGCGCGATCCGCTCAGCGAGCGCGTGCATTTGAGCAAGGTTGAACTGTTGCTGCAGAGCCTCGGCGGCGTCGCCGGCGAGACCGCGCAGCGCGCGACCGGACGGCGTGCGGTCTCCAAGACGGCGGCAGGCGCATGAGTGCTGAGGCGGCGGCCAACGCGAATTACGGAAGCACCGCTTCGGGCAGCTCGTTCTATGCCGCGATGCGCATCCTGCCGCACGCGCAGCGCGAGGCGATGTTTCAGATCTACAGCTTCTGCCGTCAGGTCGACGACATCGCCGATTCCGACGGTCCGCGGCCGGAGCGCCTGGCCGCATTGCAGCAGTGGCGCGACGATATCGACGCGCTCTATGCCGGGCATCCGCCGGAGCGGCTGAAGGACTATGTCGCGTCGGTGAAGACCTTCGGCCTGAAGCGCGAGGATTTCGTCGCGATCGTCGACGGCATGGAGATGGACGTGCCGCAGGACATCCGCGCCCCGGATCTTGCGACGCTTGATCTGTATTGCGATCGCGTCGCGAGCGCAGTCGGCCGGCTGTCGGTGCGTGTGTTCGGCCTGCCCGAGGACGATGGCATCCAGCTTGCGTATCACCTCGGCCGTGCTCTGCAGCTCACCAACATCCTGCGCGACATCGACGAGGATGCCGGTCTCGGCCGGCTCTATCTGCCGCGCGAATGGCTTTGGCATGCCGGCATCACCAACAACGACCCGGCCCGCGTCACCGCCGACCGCGCGTTGCCGAAGGTCTGCGCGCCGCTCGCCGAGCGCGCCAAGATGCATTTCCAGAAGTCCGACGAGATCATGAAGCGCAATTCGCGCCGCGCCGTGCGCGCGCCGCGGATCATGTCGAAATACTACCGCGCGATCCTCGATCTCTTGATCGCGCGCGGCTTCACCGCCCCGCGTGCGCCGGTGCGTGTGTCCAAGGCGGCCAAGATCGGCATTCTTCTCCGTTACGCGATCATCTGATGCAAAAGACCGTTCATATCATCGGTGCCGGTATTTCCGGCCTCTCCGCCGCCGTGCGGCTCGCCAATGGCGGCTACAGGGTCGCCGTCCACGAGGCGACGCAGCAGGCCGGCGGCCGCTGCCGCTCCTATTTCGACGCCGCCACCAATCTCACGATCGACAACGGCAACCATCTCCTGCTGTCGGGCAATCGCCATGCGCTGAGCTACGCGCGTTCGATCGGTACCGAGGCCGGCCTGGTGGGGCCCGCACGCGCGCAGTTTCCGTTTGTCGATCTGGCCTCCGGCCAGCGCTGGCAGCTCGACCTCGGCGATTCACGCCTGCCGCTGTGGGTGTTCGATGAGGCGCGCCGCGTCCCGGACACGACCTTGCGTGACTATCTCGCATTGGCGCCGCTGGCCTGGGCCGGCACCGAGGCGCTGGTCGGCAACACCATTCCCTGCAAGGGCACGCTGTATGACCGCCTGGTGCAGCCGCTGCTGCTCGCTGCGCTGAACGTCGATCCGCCGGAGGGCTCGGCGGGGCTTGCCGGCGCCATCGTGCGCGAGACGCTGCTCGCGGGCGGGCAGGCCTGCCGCCCGCTGATCGCGCGCGACGGCTTGAGCTCGGTCCTGATCGAGCCGGCCGTGAAGCTGCTGCAGGAGCGGGGTCACAGCGTCCAGTTCAGTCACGAATTGCGTGCGCTTGGCATGTCCGGTGATCGCGTCACGGAGCTCGATTTTGGCGGCGGCGACAAGATCGCGCTGGCGGCCGGCGATGCCATCGTGCTCGCGGTGCCGCCGCGCGCTGCGGCCGCCCTATTGCCCGGCGTGAAAACCCCGACCAAATTCCGCGCCATCGTGAACGCGCATTTCCGCGTCGATCCGCCGCGCGATGCCGCGCCCATTCTCGGCGTGGTCGGCGGCCTCGTGGAGTGGCTGTTCGCGTTCCCGCAACGGCTGTCGATCACGATCAGCAACGGCGACCGCCTGGTCGACATGCCGCGCGAGGAGCTCGCGCAGGCGATCTGGCGGGATATCTGCAAGGCGTCGGGTGTTTCCGGTGACCTGCCGCCGTGGCAGATCGTGCGCGAGCGCCGTGCCACATTTGAGGCGACGCCGGAGCAGAACGCCCTGCGTCCGGGCGCCGCAACGGCGCAAAAAAACCTGTTCCTTGCCGGCGACTGGACTGCTACCGGGTTGCCGGCAACCATCGAGGGATCGGTGCGGTCAGGTGATCGCGCCGCCGATCTGGTTCTGGCCACGCGCTAGATTCGATCTGTTAAGCGGCCGCGGCTTTCGATCAGCCGGGCCGCGATGAAGAGGATATCGAGCGAAATGCTTTCGAGAGATCACGGCGTTGCAGTCGATCCGGTCGCGCTGGAGAAGAGCATCTCCAAGGCAACCGAAGCGCTGCTCGGCTATCGCCAGTCCGACGGACATTGGGTGTTCGAGCTCGAGGCCGACAGCACCATTCCGGCCGAGTACATCCTGCTGCGTCACTATCTGGCCGAGCCCATCGATGCCGCACTCGAGGCCAAGCTCGGCAACTATCTGCGCCGCGTCCAGGGCGCGCATGGCGGCTGGCCGCTGGTGCATGATGGCCCGTTCGACATGAGCGCCAGCGTGAAGTCGTACTTCGCGCTGAAGATGATCGGCGATTCCGTCGACGCGCCGCATATGGTGCGGGCGCGCGAAGCGATCCTCTCGCGCGGCGGCGCTTCGGGCAGCAACGTGTTCACGCGCTTCCTGCTCGCGCTCTATGGCGTCGTGACCTGGCGCGCAACGCCGGTGCTGCCGATCGAGATCATGCTGCTGCCGATGTGGTCGCCGTTCCACATCAACAAGATTTCCTATTGGGCGCGCACCACGATGGTGCCGCTGATGGTGCTCGCCGCGCTGAAGCCGCGCGCGAAGAATCCAAAGGGCGTCGGCATCGACGAGCTGTTCCTGGAGGATCCGAAATCGGTTCGCATGGCGCCGAAGGCGCCGCATCAGAGCGCGAGCTGGTTCTACCTGTTCCGCTCGCTCGACGCCGTGCTGCGCGTGATCGAGCCGATGTTTCCGAAGAGCCTGCGCCAGCGCGCGATCGATGCCGCGCTCGCCTTCACCGAAGAGCGGCTGAACGGCGAAGACGGCATGGGCGCGATCTATCCGCCGATGGCCAACATCGTCATGATGTACGAGGCGCTCGGCAAGGACGAGAATTTCCCGCCGCGCGCGATCACTCGCCGCGGCATCGACAAGCTGCTCGTGGTCGGCGACGACGAGGCCTATTGCCAGCCCTGCGTCTCGCCGGTGTGGGACACCGCGCTGACCTGCCACGCGCTGCAGGAAGCGGGCGGCGACGACACCCTCGCCAAGGCCAAGCAGGGTCTCGACTGGCTGAAGCCGCGCCAGGTGCTGGAGCTGAAGGGCGACTGGGCGGTCAAGGCGCCGGACGTCCGTCCCGGCGGCTGGGCGTTCCAGTACAACAACGACCATTATCCCGATCTCGACGACACCGCCGTGGTCGTGATGGCGATGGATCGCGTGCGGCGTCATACCGGAACCCGGGAATATGACGAGGCGATCGCGCGTGGCCGCGAATGGATCGAGGGGCTGCAGAGCCGCGACGGCGGCTGGGCCGCGTTCGACGTCAACAACCTCGAATATTACCTCAACAACATCCCGTTCTCCGATCACGGCGCATTGCTCGATCCGCCGACCGAGGATGTCACCGCGCGCTGCATCTCGATGCTGGGCCAGCTCGGCGAGACCGCCGAGAGCAACAAGGCGATGGCCGATGGCGTTGCCTATCTGCGCCGCACCCAGCTGGCCGAGGGCTCCTGGTACGGTCGCTGGGGCCTGAATTACATCTACGGCACCTGGTCGGTGCTCTCGGCGCTAAATGTCGCAGGGGTCGATCGCAACGACCCGATGATCCGAAAGGCGGTCGACTGGCTGGCGTCCGTCCAGAATCAGGACGGCGGCTGGGGCGAGGATGCCGTCAGCTACCGGCTGGATTACAAGGGTTACGAAGTTGCGCCATCGACCTCGTCGCAAACGGCATGGGCCTTGCTTGGATTAATGGCGGCCGGAGAGATCGAAAACCCCGCCGTTGCGCGGGGTGTGGAGTACCTAAAGGCAACACAGACGGAAAAAGGGCTGTGGGACGAGCAGCGATACACCGCAACGGGGTTTCCGCGGGTATTTTACTTGCGATATCATGGCTACTCGAAGTTCTTTCCGCTCTGGGCGCTGGCGCGGTATCGGAATCTGAGAAGCACCAATAGCAGGGTGGTAGGGGTCGGGATGTGATTGTTGAGGCGGGGGCCGCCGAGACCGTGGGCAGTAGAATTGATCCTCGGCCGGTATTAATCGTGACTGGATTGGTGCAGGAGGCCCGTATCGCAGCGGGTCCCGGCATGATCGTAATTTGCAGTTCGAGCGATCCGCAGCAGCTGCGTGCATTGCTGGCGACGCTGGATCCGACGACCTTCCGCGGCGTGATTTCGTTCGGCGTGGCCGGCGGGCTCGACCCGTCGCTCAAGTCGGGCGACGTCGTGGTCGCGACCGAGGTGATGTCCGGCGATACGCGTTTCCTTGCGGCATCCGCCCTGAACGAAGAGATGATCGCCAGCGCTGCGCTGAAGCGCCGCAGGATCGTCCGCGGCGGTCTTGCCGGCGTGGAAGAGGTGATTGCGGCGAAGGCCTGCAAGGCCGCGCTGCGTTCGATGACGGGCGCAGCCGCAGTCGACATGGAGAGCCATATCGCGGCTGCCTATGCCGCCAAGGCAGGCGTTCCGTTCGCCGCGCTGCGCGTGATCAGCGATCCCGCGCACCGGGCGCTGCCGGAGCTTGCGAAATCCGCGGTGAAGCCGAATGGCGACATCGACCTGCGCAAGGTGCTGCGCGGCATCGCGCGCAATCCGCGGACGCTGCGGGCGCTGGTGTCGACCGGTATCGACTTCAACCGCGCGCTGCGCTCGCTGCGCAGCTGCCGCGGCTTCCTGCTCGGCAGCGACGTGCTGATGCCGGCGGAAGACGTGCTGATCACGGCGAAGGCGGCCTGATCTGCCGTCTCGGACCGGGACGGGGGCTCGCCGCACCGGGCTCAAAACACCAAGCTCAAAGCACTTGGCTCAAAAACAAAGGCCCGATCGCATCGCGATCGGGCCTTTTGCTTTGCTGTGCCTGGCGGCGCGGATTACGCGGCCGTGGAAGCCTTGGCTTGCTGCTTGGCGGCTGCGGCGGCAGCCTCGTCGCGGCGGATCTCCGAGAGCTTCTTCTGGACCTGCTCGGCGAAGATGTACTGCGCCGGGCGCTGCTTCGACATGTCGATCTCCGGCGCCATCGGACCCGACGTCTTGATGCCGCGCAGCGCGACCCACATCGCCTTCAGCGGATTGTTGATCGCAGCGGTGGCCGCGGTCGGCTCGTAGCCGCAATGGGCCATACAGTCGGCGCACTTCTCGTACTTGCCGGTGCCGTAGGTCTCCCAATCGGTGGTGTCCATCAGCTCCTTGAAGGTCTTCGCATAGCCTTCACCGAGCAGATAGCAGGGCTTCTGCCAGCCGAAGATGTTGCGCGCCGGCATGCCCCAGGGCGTGCACTCGTATTCCTGGTTGCCGGCGAGGAAGTCGAGGAACAGGCCGGAATGCATGAAATTCCACTTCTTGCCCTTGCCGAGCGCAAAGACGTCGCGGAACAGCTTCTTGGTCTTGGTGCGGTTGAGGAAGTGCTCCTGGTCGGGCGCACGCTCATAGGCGTAACCCGGCGACATCGAGACGCCGACGCCGAGCTCGGTGGTGAAGTCGAGGAACTTGGCGATCTCTTCGGCCGGATGGCCGTCGAAGATGGTGGCGTTGACGTTGACCGTGAAGCCACGTGCCTTCGCCGCCTTGATCGCAGAGACGGCGCGATCGAACACGCCCTTCTGCGACACCGCCTTGTCGTGATGGTCCTTCAGGCCGTCGAGATGCACCGAGAAGAACAGGTAGGGCGACGGCTCGAACAGGTCGAGCTTCTTCTCGAGCAGCAGCGCATTGGTGCACAGCGAGACGAACTTCTTGCGCGCCACGAGGCCGCGCACGATCTCGCCGATCTCCTTGTGGATCAGCGGCTCGCCGCCGGGGATCGCCACCATCGGCGCGCCGCATTCATCGGCCGCGTCCCAGCACTCCTGCGCCGTCATGCGGCGATTGAGGATCGCATCGGGATAGTCGATCTTGCCGCAGCCGACGCAGGCGAGGTTGCAGCGGAACAAGGGTTCGAGCATCAGCACGAGCGGATAGCGTTTGCGGCCAAGCAGCTTCTGCTTGATCAGATAACCGCCGATACGCATTTCCTTGAATAACGGTATAGCCATTAGACGATTTTCTTTCTGCACTTATCAAAGGGAAGTGGGTTCAGATCAGCCCGCAGTCAGTTCGGCCGGCAGCCGGAATTCGATATTCTCTTCACGGCCCGGAACGACCGAGACCGAGACAGGTCCGATGCGCCGCAGGGCCTCGATCACATCGTCGACCAAAACTTCGGGTGCCGACGCACCCGCCGTGATGCCGACGGCCTTGGCATCCTTCAGCCAGTCCGGGTTGAGCTCGCTCCCATCGGCAATCAGATAACTCGCGACGCCGACCTCGGTGCCGATTTCGCGAAGCCTGTTCGAGTTGGAACTATTGGCGGCCCCCACCACCAAAATGACGTCCACCAGCTTACTTAGGTCCCTTACCGCAGATTGGCGGTTCTGTGTCGCATAGCAGATATCCCTGATGTTCGGGCCTTGAATATCTGTAAATTTTGCCTGAAGGGCCGCGATGATGTCCCTGGTGTCGTCCACGGACAGGGTGGTCTGGGTGATATAGGCGACCGGGGTGTCGGTCGGCAGCCGCAATTCCGCCACATCCTGGACGCTCTGGACCAGCAGGACCGGCCCCGGAACCTGGCCCATGGTTCCCTCGACCTCCGGGTGGCCGGCATGCCCGATCAGGATCAGGGCGCGGCCCTTCGAGATATAGCGTTTGCCCTGGTTGTGGACCTTGGTGACGAGCGGGCAGGTGGCGTTGAGTACGGGCAGGTCGCGGGCTTCCGCCTCCTCCTCGACGCTCCTGGCGACGCCATGGGCACTGAAGACGGTCACCGCCTTGGCCGGCACTTCCGACAGGTCCTCGACGAAGATCGCGCCCTTCTTCTTCAGGCTTTCGACCACGTGCTTGTTGTGAACGATCTCGTGGCGGACATAGACCGGCGGGCCATACTTCGCGAGCGCGCGTTCGACGATTTCGATCGCGCGCACGACGCCAGCGCAGAAGCCGCGCGGCTGAGCAAGAAACACTTCCATCGGTCGTCCGTTACGCAAATTGCACCAGCCTCATTCCAAGCCCTGCTTCCAAGCCTTGCGGCCTTTTCGGCAACGCACTCCGCCAGGTCGGACCTCGCAACATCCGTTGCAATGTCCGCACCATCTCAGGTCCTGCACGTGATCCGCGCCCTCAAGGGCATGGAAATACAGGGATTTGTGGCAAAAAGGTAGCGCTTCGAGCGGGTGGGCGGTCGGCAAGGAGAGGGGTTTGAGGTAATATAGTGTGGATTTCGGTCCTGCGACCGTCCGTCTCCCTCACTTGTTCGTCACTTTATCGCCCACTGATGCGGTTTATACCGGCCACTCGTGGCCGTTCCTGTGCTTTGGAACCTCCTCGCTATCTCGTCGAGGAAGATAACCAAAACAACATTAGATCGGTCCCGGGAACTCCGCTACAGAGCGGGCGTTTTCGGCCATGCTTCCCCGAGATTAGAAAGAAACGAAGTGCTGACAAATATTGTCGTCTCCGTTGTTAGGACCTGTACGCGTTTTGCCCTTCCGGTTGTCATTCTCGCTGTGCTGCTGTCGATCGGCGCCGGCTTCTACACGGCCCGCAATTTCTCGATCAACACCGACATCAACAAGCTGATCTCGCCGGATCTGGATTGGCGCAAGCGCGACAATCAGTTCGAGGAAGCCTTTGACCGCGAGCGGCTGATCCTGGCGGTCGTCGAGGGAGCGACGCCCGAGCTGACCAGCTCGGCGGCCAAGGCGCTCACCGCGAAGCTGCAAGCCGACAAGAAGAACTTCGAGGCCATCACCGCGCTCGGCTCAGGCGAATTCTTCGAGAAGAATGGTCTGCTGTTCCTGCCGACCGAAGAGGTCGGCAAGGTCACGGGCCAGCTCGAATCGGCCGCGCCGCTGATCGAGATCATGGCGGGCGACCCTTCGATTCGCGGCCTGACCGGTGCGCTCGAGACCGGCCTTGCCGGCGTCAAGCGCGGACAGGTCAAGCTCGACAATACCGCGCCGCCCTTCAACCTGATCTCCGAGACCGTCGAGACCGTCCTCGCCAAGGGCAGCGCGACCTTCTCGTGGCGTGAGCTCACCAGCGACAAACCGCTGACCGATTCGGACAAGCGCGCCTTCATCGAGATCAAGCCGATCATCGACTATTCGGCGCTGGAGCCCGGCAAGGCCGCGACCGACGCGATCCGGCAGGCGGCCGCCGATCTGAAATTCCCCACCGAATATCACGCGCGCGTGCGCCTGACCGGCCCCGTGCCGATCGCCAACGAGGAATACGCCACCGTGCAGGATGGCGCGATCACCAACGGCATCGGCACCGTGGTGATCGTGCTGATCATCCTCTGGATGGCGCTGCATTCCGGCAAGATCATCTTCGCGGTGTTCGTGAACCTGTTCATCGGCCTTGCCATCACCACGGCGGTCGGCCTGATGATGGTCGGATCGCTGAACCTGCTCTCGATCGCCTTTGCGGTGCTGTTCGTCGGCCTCGGTGTCGACTTCGGCATCCAGTTCAGCGTGCGCTACCGTTCCGAGCGCTTCAAGAACGACAATCTGACGTTGGCGCTCGAGAACGCGGCGCGCCGATCCGCGGTGCCGCTGTCGCTCGCGGCGATGGCGACCGCTGCAGGCTTCCTGTGCTTCCTGCCGACCGACTACAAGGGCATCTCCGAACTCGGCAAGATCGCCGGCGCCGGCATGCTGGTGGCCTTCATCACCAGCATCACGGTGCTGCCGGCGCTGCTCGACCTGCTCAATCCTCCGGGAGAGAAGGAGCCTGTCGGCTACGCCTTCCTGGCGCCGGTCGACCACTTCCTGGAGAAGCATCGTGTCCCGATCATCGTCGGCACGCTGCTGGTCACGGTCGCGGGCCTGCCGCTGCTCCACTACATGAAGTTCGACTTCAACCCGATCAATCTGCGCAACAAGCAGGCGGAATCGATCGCGACCTTCCTCGATCTGAGGAAGGATCCGAACACCGGCGCCAACGCCATCGACGTGATGACGCGCTCGGAGGCCGACGCCAAGAAGATCGAGGCCAAGCTCGAGAAGCTGCCGGAAGTGTCGCGCGTGATGTCGCTCGACAGCTTCGTGCCGGAGGACCAGCCGGCCAAGCTGAAGCTGATCGCACAGGCGGCCAAGACGCTCGGCCCTGCGCTCAACCCGGACTCGGTCGATCCGGCACCGTCGGATCAGGAGAATGTCGAGTCGCTGAAGAGCTCGGTCGACAGCCTGCGCAAGACCGCGGGCGACGGCAAGGGACCGGGCGCGGTTGCCGCGCGCCGGCTCGCCGACGCCTTGCAGAAGCTTGCGGATTCGACCCAGGCGACCCGCGACAAGGCCCAGGAGGTCTTCGTCGCGCCGATGAAGATCGTGTTCGATCAGCTCCGCAACACGTTGCAGGCCCAGACCGTCACGCTGCAGAACCTGCCGCCGGAACTGGTCGCGAGCTGGAAGACCAAGGACGGCCTGATGCGTGTCGAGGCGGAGCCGAAGGGTGATCCGAACGACAACGACAATCTGCGCCGCTTCGCCGACGCCGTGCTCGCCGCCGAGCCGACTGCGATCGGCGGACCGGTGTCGATCCTGAAGTCGGGCGACGTCATCGTGAATGCGTTCATCCACGCCGGCATTCTGGCGCTGGTCACGATCGGCCTGCTGCTGTGGCTGACGCTGCGCCGCGTCGTCGACGTGCTGATGACGCTGGTGCCGCTGCTGGTCGCCGGCATCGTCACGCTGGAGATCTGCGTCTTGATCGGGCTGCCGCTCAACTTCGCCAATATCGTCGCGTTGCCGCTGCTGCTCGGCGTCGGCGTGGCGTTCAAGATCTACTATGTCACGGCATGGCGGCAGGGCAGGACGAATCTGCTGCAATCGAGCCTGACGCGCGCGATCTTTTTCAGCGCGTTGACCACGGCGACGGCGTTCGGCAGCCTTTGGCTATCCAGTCATCCCGGCACCGCGAGCATGGGCAAGCTGCTTGCGCTCTCGCTCGTCACGACGCTCGCGGCAGTGCTGCTGTTCCAGCCGGCGTTGATGGGCAAACCGCGCGAAACCCTCAAGGACGAGGATATCGCCAACGACGTCACCTGACGCGTTGGCGATCCGCTGTCGATCCGGCTTGGCGGCAGGCCGCCGAGCCGGACTGGTGCGTCGGTATCAGTGCGTCGGTCGTGCGATATCCGGGAGCAGGCAGATATCGCCCACGGTGTCCGCCGACGCATTGGCGGCGCCCGGAGCACCGGCTGCCTGCTTTTGACCGGGCTTGGTGGCAGGCGCCACGGCACCGGTGGTCTTCTGCGGCGCAGCCGATTTGGGAGCGGCGCCCTTCGCAGCCGGGCTGCCGGCAGCAGCCGGGTTGCCGGCGGCGCTCACCGGGATCGGCGGACCGACGCGGGTCCAGGTCTCGCCGCCGCACAGGAAGCCGAGCACGCAGCCCTGGATCTCGAGCTGATCGGTGCCGACCGGCTTGATGGTCGAGCTGTAGAGCTGGCCGTCCTTCGCGTTGTAGACTTGGCCTTCCCACGCGTCGGCGCCCGCCTTCTTCTTCATGTCGATCAGGATCGGCATGCCGAGTGTAGGCCTGCTCTGCTTCGCAGGATCAGGATTGTTCTTATCCTTGCCGCCGGGGGTTTTTTCCCAGGACACCGCACCCCACATGTTGCCATTACACTGGGCGACGCGGATGGTGGCGACACCGTCCGCGACCTTCCAGTCACCGGTCGGATCCGCTGCAAGTGCCGGTGATAATACGGTGGCCAAAAATAAACCTGAAAAGGCTATTGTACGCGCGAAAGTTCTTGGGCAGTGCAACATGGTCCAAACCTGTGCTTAACTAGACGATCCGAGCGGGGGTCAAAACGCCGCTAGCGAGCGTTTTAAGTTGACGAGATGGCCATCAACCGACGTATGTAACGAATGGTAAGTTCCAATTTAGACGTTTCCGAGATTTTTGTGGAGCGCGAGGGGCAGCGCGGTGCCATGCACACGCGTCACCTCAACGAGCAGCTCGTTCGCGTCCTCAAGACCATCGGCTATGACGTCGGCTTCCAGAAGGGGCAAGGCCAATACCTCTTCGATCGTCAGGGGGCTCGTTACCTCGATCTATTGAGCGGATTTGGCGTTTTTGCGATTGGCCGCAACCATCCGGCCCTGCGCGAGGCGCTGAAGAGCGTGCTCGACGCCGATCTGCCCAATCTCGTGCAGCTCGACGTCTCGACCCTCGCCGGCGTGCTCGCGGAACGCCTTCTGGAACATGTTCCATATCTGGACAAGGTGTTTTTCGCCAATTCCGGCGCCGAAACCGTCGAAGCTGCGATCAAGTTCGCGCGTGGCGCGACCGGCCGGCCGGGCATCGTCTATTGCGGGCATTCGTTCCACGGCCTGTCCTACGGCGCCCTGTCGCTGACCGATGATACGAATTTCCGCAGCGGCTTCGAGCCGCTGCTGCCGGGCTGCACCCCGATCCCCTACAACGATCTCGAGGCGCTGGAGAAGGCGCTGTCGTCGCGACAGGTCGGTGCGTTCATCGTCGAGCCGATCCAGGGCAAGGGCGTCAACATGCCCACCGACGAGTTCCTGCCCGGCGCGCTGGCGCTGTGCCGCAAATACGGCACGCTGTTCATCGCCGACGAGATCCAGACCGGCATCGGCCGCACCGGAAAATTCCTCGCGATCGAGCATTGGGGCATCGAGCCCGACATGGTGTTGCTGGCGAAGGCGCTGTCCGGCGGTCACGTGCCGATCGGCGCGCTGCTGACGCGCAAGCATATCTTCGACAAGATCTTCAACCAGATGGACCGCGCGGTCGTGCACGGTTCGACCTTCGCCAAGAACGATCTGGCGATGGCCGCCGGCATCGCGACGCTCGATGTCATCAAGGCCGAGAAGCTGGTCGAGAACGCTGCCAAGCGCGGCGCCGAGCTCCGCCTTGCGCTGACGCGCATGGTGCCGGGCTATGAGCTGATGAAGGAAGTCCGCGGCAAGGGCCTGATGATCGGCGTCGAGTTCGGCCCGCCGAAATCGCTGCGGCTGAAGGCGTCGTGGAACCTGCTGGAGACCGCCAACAAGGGCCTGTTCTGCCAGCTCATCACGGTGCCGCTGTTCAAGGATCACAAGATCCTCACGCAAGTCGCCGGCCACGGCCTCCACACCATCAAGCTGCTGCCGCCGCTCACGATCACCGAGGAAGACTGCACCTGGATCGAGAAATCGTTCGACGAGGTGATCGCCGGCAGCCACAAGGTCCCCGGCGCGATCTGGTCGCTCGGCAAGACGCTGGTCGACAACGCGGTGCGCAAGTCGGCGTAAGCCTGAACCCGTAGCCCGGATGGAGCGCAGCGAAATCCGGGGCGTTCGATACTTGCGAGATCGCTCCCGGATTGCGCTGCGCTCCATCCGGGCTACGAGGTTGTTTCATCCGTCATTGCGAGCGAAGCGAAGCAATCCATGGCGCCGCGAGCGGAGAGATGGATTGCTTCGTCGCTGTCGCTCCTCGCAATGACAGCTGTGGAGCAAGGGTTCGAAACTCACCCTTCCTTGTTCGCGCGCATCGCGCTTTCGAACTTGTCGCCGAACTCGCTGAGCTCGTCGGCGCCGAGATCGCTGACGGCCCAATAGTTCAGGCCGCGGTCGCTCCAGCGCCGGATGTTGAAGCCCTGCAACGTCGAGACCTTCGCCGTCTTGCGTTCGGTATTTGCCGTCTGCGCCACGAACAGATTGATCACGTGCTGGCGCCGCTTGTAGACCACGGCGCCGATCTCGCGGGCGTTGACGTAGTCGAGCCGGCCGCCGATCAGGGTGAAGCCCTGCGCGGTGAGGTCGATCACCGGCGGCGAGACGTCGAGCTTGCCGTTGAACCAGGGCTTGACCGTATGCTGATCGGTCGAGACCACGTCGATCAGATGACCGGCCTGCAGCGAGCGCAGATGCGCCGACACCACCTCGTTCTCGATGCGCTGCTCGTCGTCGTTGCGCAGCACGATCGCGACGAGGCCCGTCGCCGCCATCGCCGATACCGCCGAGCCCATCGCGAAGCCGCGCAGCACCGAGCGCCGGCTCGGCGCCGCCTGCG
>NZ_LGHK01000106.1 GCF_001908235.1 Bradyrhizobium sp. NAS96.2 | reverse complement strand
CGCGAGCGCGAACGTGCCCTCCATCCGCAGCGCGAGCCGCAGGTCCCGTCCGCGGACATTCCGCGCCCGCAGGGCCGTGCCAGGGCGGAAGGCGGCGGCAGCGGTCAGATCATGTGCGATGCCTATCTGTGCCGCCCGGTCAGGCGCGGCTGCCATCTCGAGTACCGCGGCGGCGGCGGCCCCGGCGGCAACGTCGGCAATGTCGAGGTCTGCAACTAGAGTCTGATGAGATTAGGTTGAGCTGGAACGGCGTCGAAACTTCACCTCTCCCCGACGGGGAGAGGTGAACCAAGACCGCACCAAGCCGATTCAACCCAAACTCATCCCGCCTTAGCGCCTCGAATCATAGATCGGAGTTCGTGGGCAAGTTCATCCCGTGTCCGCTGGTATCTCCATTGAAGCGCGCCGCCTGACCTCACGCATGCGACGATACGAACTTCTGTCTCGGATCAAGAGCGCTGGACGTCAGAGGGTGCTCCGTCAAAGCGGACGCGCGCTGCATGGATATCGGAATAGCGACGGTCGGCCCAATCGATGAGGCTCGCCATCGGCTCCAGCAGGGATTGGCCTAGCGGCGAAAGGCAATATTCCACGCTCGGCGGCTTGGTCGGAAAGACATGGCGGGTGATCAGTCCGTCGCGTTCCAAATCGCGCAGCGTCTGAGTGAGCATGCGCTTGGAGATGTCACGGACGGCCCGGTGAAGCTCGCTAAAGCGCTGCGGGCGCATCGCGAGGGTCATGAGCAGGAGTATGCTCCATTTGTCCCCGATGCGGTCGAGCACGTCGCGCACCGGGCAATGTACGGGTTTTACTGACTGCGCGTCGTCCGATTGATATCGGCTGAATCGCTCGATCGCGCTCAATGCGGCGCTCATGCGGGCCCCTTTTTCTCTCCTGGTTACAAAAAACTGCCTCCTTACGGTGCAGGTCGCAGGTCTCTATGTGAGACCTGCCCTCAAACATAAACCATGCAGGGCCAGGAGAGAACGCATGTTTTTGGTGACCGGAATTACAGGAAAAGTTGGCGGCGCGACGGCAAGGCATCTGTTGGCCCACGGTAAGAAGGTGCGCGCGCTGGTCCGCAGTCGCGAGAAGGCGGCGGAATGGATGGAGCAGGGCGTGGAACTGGTGGACGGCGACTGGAACGATACGGCAGCGATCGATCGGGCGCTCGACGGCGTCGATGGCGCTTTCGTCATGCTGCCGTCAGTGTGGGCCCCTTCGCCGGATTTCAAGGAAGCCAAGGGCGTCATCTCGAACTATGTCCAGGCTCTGACCAAGGCCGCGCCGCCGCGTGTGGTCGCGCTCTCGTCGATGGGCGCGAACCGGACGAGCGGGCTGGGAATGATCACCGCCCTGTCGCTACTGGAGCAAGGCTTCCGCGACTTGGCATCGCCGGTCGCGGTCGTTCGCGCCGGCGGGTTCTTCGAGAACTTCCTTTACGGCCTGCACGTCGCGCAGGGCGGCACACTCCCGGTTTACTACAATCCGACCAGCCGGAAATCGACGATGGTCGCAACGAACGACATTGGTGCCGAGGTGGCGAGGCTGCTGACCGGGCCGGCGTGGTCGGGGCAACGCGTCATCGAACTTGGTTCGATGGTCAGTGCGGATGAAGTCGCAGCGCAACTCGGCGATGTTATGCAGCGCGAAGTCAAAGCCTTCGCTGTCCCGCGGGCCGAGTGGCCGGCAGCGTTCGAGCAGTTCGGCATCCCGAAGGGCCAAACCGGACCGGCTGAAGCGATGTTCGAGGCCATCAACGCGGGCTGGATGGACCTCGGCGTCGCTGGCACGGAGCACGTCGCCGGCACGACGCTTCCGCGCGATGTCTTCGCGGCGGTCCAGAGGGCCGCCACGGCGTAGGTTCTTAGATTAGCGAAGGAGATGCGGCTTTCGGATCTGCTCCGGAAATCCGCATCCCTTCGGAATGAATGCGTCGCGGCTGGCCGTCTCTCGGGCGCGACCACACAGGTCCTCCGCGGAGGCCTATCAGAAACGGTTGGACAAATGTCAAAGATCTCGTGGCGCCAAGTTTCGGCTCTGGCACTTGCAGCTTTCTTCGTCGTGGGATCGCTTAGCAACATCTTCGCCCCTGGGTCCATCTACGAGGAATATCTGCGGTGGGGATACCCGCACTGGTTCCATTTCGTGACCGGATCGCTGGAACTCACGGCCGCCGTTTTGCTGGCGAAGGCACGGACTCGGCTGTGGGGCGCGGCGCTCGGCTGCGCCGTGATGTTGGCGGCGCTCGCGACCGTCACCCTCCACGACGAATACGGGCACGGGCTGCCGCCGCTTGCTGTGGCGGCAGTATCAATAGTCATCGGGTGGAGCACGCTCTCGCCGCGAAGGAGGCGTGCGCCTTCCCGCGCAAGCGAAGTGGTCCAGCGAGTTTGCCGCTGATCTAAATCAGGCTCGCCGCGATGTTCACCATCAGGGCCAGCAGCGCGGTGTTGAACACGAACGAGATGATGCCGTGCACGGTCGCGGTGCGGCGGATGATCTTGTCGGTGATGCCGACATCGGAGACCTGCGCGGTCATGCCGATCACGAACGAGAAATAGACGAACTCCCAGTAGTCGGCGTCGATATGCTCGTCGCCGCTTGGGAACTGCAAGCCGCCGGGTGTCTTGCCGCGATAGAACTCATGGGCGTAGTGCAGCGCGAATGCGGTGTGGACCATCGTCCATGACAGTGTGATGGTGATGATCGCCACCGCCAGTCCGGCCGGGCTGCCCTTGGAAGCGCCGAGTTCGAACACGATGGCCAAGAGGCTCGCCAGCGCGCCGAACGCGGTCAGCAGCAGGATCAGGAAACGGCCGTCATCCTGCAAAATGGCGCTGCGCTTGATGTGGGCGACGCCACAGCGCAGCATCATCACATAGGCGAGCACGAGATAGAGCGCGGCGAAGGCGTCCCAGCCGGCGAGCAGGCGCGTGACGAGGCGCATCGAGCCCGGCACCAGCAGGGCAACCATGATGCCGACCACGACCGAAGCGAAGGTGCGCGGCCGGCCCACCACCACGCGGACCGGCATCGGCAGCTTGCGGAAACGAACAAGGCGGTCGTCGAACTCCTTGTTCATTTCGCTCTTTGCCTTCCGCTAGTTCTTGCGATCGGCGACGAAGCGGGCGGCTGCGCGCAGCACGTTGCCCCTGTCGCCGAACACCGACAGTGCGGCGTCGGCGCGCGCCAGCAGGTCGCGCACGCGCTGCTTGGCTCCGTCGATGCCGAGCTGGGTGACGAAGGTGGTCTTGCCGAGCGCGGCGTCGGCGCCGGCCGGCTTGCCGAGTGCCGCGGCGTCGCCCTCGACGTCGAGCAGATCGTCGGCGATCTGGAAGGCCTCGCCGAGCGCTTTGCCGTAATCGTCGAGCGCCTGGTATTCCTTCTGCGAGGCCTGGCCGAGGATCGCGCCGGCGATGCAGCCGAAGCGGAGCAGCGCGCCGGTCTTCATCTGCTGCAGGCGGGCGACGTCGACCGGCTCACGGTCGCCGAAGCGGCCTTCGCCGGCGAGGTCGAGGATCTGGCCGCCGGCCATGCCGCCGACGCCGGAGGCGCGCGCCAGCGCGCGGGTCAGGAGCAGACGGACCTGGGCATCCCTGTGGATCGCATCGCGGGTGATGATGTCGAAGGCGATCGTCAGCAGCGCGTCGCCGGCGAGGATCGCGGTGGCGTCGTCATAGGCCTTGTGCAGGGTCGGGCGGCCGCGGCGCAGATCGGAATTGTCCATCGCCGGCAGATCGTCATGGATCAGCGAGTAGCAGTGGATGCATTCGAGCGCGGCACCGACCAGCAGCGCGGATTCGCGCGGGATGCCGAATACCGCCGCGCTCTCGACCACCAGGAACGGCCGCAGCCGCTTGCCGCCGCCGAGGCTCGAATAGCGCATTGCCTCGATCAGCCGTTTCGGGCGCACGATCTCGTCGCTCTCGGTCGCGTCGGACAGCAGTTTTGCGAGCAGGGCTTCGGTATCCTCCGCGGTCTGGTCCAGCCGCTTGGAAAATTCTGCAGTACCGGTCGTCATTAAGAATTGCTCCAGATCGATTTTCGGCCGGACAATCGTTGATGAGATCGGCTTCGTCAATTCCACCCTGCGGCGGATTCGCGCCTTAAAAGTGCTGGAAAAACCGTGAATTATCCCACAGACATCTGACGGCGTCGGCCGTGTCCTGGCGGGCGGGTGCCAAATCCTTGCTGAAGAGGTCCTCCCCGGGAACCCTCGTTTTGCGCATTGTCCGAATTTTTTTGCTGCTTTTGCTGGCCGTGCTGTTGCTGCCCTATCTGGTGACGCCGTTCTACCGCACCGGTCAGCCAGTTTCGGCCCTGATGGCGTGGCGGAGCCTGCGCGGGGCCCCGGTCACGCGGCATTGGGTCGATTTCGGCGCGATATCGCCCTATCTGCCCCGCTCTGTGGTCGGGTCGGAGGACGCCCATTTCTGCAAGCATCGGGGCATCGATTGGGGCGCGCTGCGCGAGGCGCTCGACGATGCCGAGGACGGCGAGGTGGCCCGCGGCGGCTCGACCATCACCCAGCAGGTGGCCAAGAACCTGTTCCTGTGGTCCGGCCGCAGCGTGATCCGCAAGGGGCTGGAACTGCCGCTGGCGCTCTGGATCGACTTCGTGCTGCCGAAGCAGCGGATCCTGGAAATCTACCTCAACATCGCGGAAATGGGCCCAGCCGGGCAATTTGGCGCCGAAGCCGGCGCGCAGTACGCCTTCGGCCGCTCCGCCGCGGCGCTGTCGCCCCGGGAAGCCGCGCTTCTGGCGGCGATTCTGCCGAATCCGGTCAAAAGAAGCGCCCGGAACCCGGGGCCGGGGGTGCGCAGGCTGTCCGGAACCTACATGGCCCGGGCCAATACCGTGACGCGCTGCTGGCGCGACAATCGCGGCGATTGAGCGCGATTTCGGGCGCTTTTTGCTGAATCCCACCCTAGATTTACGCGAGCCCTTCCTCTATAAGCGCGGCCTTACCGGCATCGCAGCTTGCGCTTCGAAGCGCTGAGCCCGTCCGCATTTCGGACGATGCCTCCGCAACACCCTAGAGGACACCGTCATGGCCGTTCCCAGAAGAAAAACCTCGCCGTCGCGCCGTGGCATGCGCCGTTCGGCCGATGCGATCAAGACCCCGACCTATGTCGAGGACAAGGATTCCGGCGAGCTGCGCCGTCCGCACCACCTCGACCTGAAGACCGGCATGTACAAGGGCCGCCAGGTCCTGAAGGCCAAGAAAGAGTCCTGATCGGACTTCGGCTGCCGCGCCGCTGGCTCGAGCATGACCCGGAAAAGTGCGTAGCGGTTTTCCGATCGGTTCATGCTCTCACCAAAGCGGCGCTGCGCCCGAATTCGGCCAACGAGTGCGGTCAAGACGGGCGCGTCCGCGGCGAAGCCAATGAGCATCGCCGCATTGCTGGTTCTCCCTGAATAAGGCGCAAGCCCCGATGGTCGGTTTTCCGCTGCTGCTCGTTCCGCTCGCGGTCTACAACATCATCGCCTTCCTGATGCCCGGCGTGTCCTTTACGGACCCGCTGATCAGGCTGACATTGCCGTCGGGCGAGCAGTGGCAGATCACGCTCAGTGACATGCTGCTTGCCGCCGGCGTGCTGCTGTTGCTGCTCGAGGTCATCAAGGGCGCGCGCCCCGGCGCGAAATATCTCACCGACCATCTGCTGTCGCTGATCGTGTTCGGCGCGGCCGCCGCGGAATTCGTGCTCTGGCCGAAATTCGGCAACTCGACGTATTGCCTGCTGACGCTGCTGGCGCTGGTCGATTTCATTTCCGGAGTTGCGCTGCGCACCCGCCGTCGCGCGGTGGTCGCACCTGCGGCGCCGGCACCGAACGTCGGCAAGTCGCAGCCCGCGGCCCCGCAGCCT
>NZ_LGHK01000105.1 GCF_001908235.1 Bradyrhizobium sp. NAS96.2 | reverse complement strand
GACCACCAGCGGGACGGGAGTGTTCGAAGGATCATCCGGTCCGCCCACGAGAACGACGAAGCTGCCGCCACCGCCGCCTTCCGAACCCCCGGCAGTTTGGCCCGCGCCGCCGGCGAGGATCTCCAGATTGTCGCCCGCGGTCAGGCTCATCTCGCCGCCCATCTCGGCGCCAGGGCCGCCGATTGCAAAGCCCGTGTTCTGCGCGCCCTGCGCGCCGAAGGCCACGATGTCGTAGATGCCGGTCGCCTGCACGGTATAATTAACGATTGCACCGGAATAATCGAATTGGGTCGTTGCCATCTGCGTTTCCTCCCGCGTTGCGTGAGCGATGCATTTCCCCCGGCGAGGTGTGTGGGCTGATGGCGGCCCAGTCGATCCATCGCCCTCAATCGATCAGGCCCTCAATGCCGGTTATCCGTGGCTCGAGATCCGATGCTCGAGGTGCAAGACGCCGCGCGCAGTCGATCTCGCCGAACTGCCCCACGTCGCCACGACGTACGTTCACGACTTCGCCGGACGGCTGCGTTGCGAGAAATGCCGTAAGGCTAACAAGCGGCCGGCCGCCGAGCTGCTGCAACTGTGGCAGCGGTGCCCGATCAGGGACGAGCCATGACCGAACTGACGCGCCGTCGCGCCTCCGACCCTCACCGCAAAGGCTGGAACGTGTTCTATGGCGATGTTCAGGTCGGCTGGATCGACGAGCGTGCCGGCGTCCCGACCGACGCCGATCAATGGGGTTGGAGCTGCGGTTTCTATCCGGGCTGCGATTCCGGGCAGCACACCAGCGGTTCTGCCGCATCATTCGAGGAAGCCCGTGGCGCTTTTGAGGTCGCGTGGGCCACGCTGCTGCCGACCCGGACAGAGGCGGACTTCGAGGCCTGGCGCCATCAGCGCGACTGGACCGAGCGCAAGCGGGCCATGTGGAACCGCGGCGAAAAGCTACCTTCTCAACAGGCATCGTCGCTGATGCGCTGTCCCTGCGGGGAGACGTTTGATAGCCACATCCCGGCCGAAAGCTATCAGCACCGCCAGCACATCTACGACACGCAAAAGAACGATGGAATTCGACGATGAGATGAAGGGAGCGCCCCTACTCCGACCCTGAGAAAGCGGCCCGCAGGATCATGGAGCACGCCCGCGCGTTCGAGCCCGTTCAGGACGGCCGGATCTACATCGAGAAAATCAATCGCCCCATGATCGACGAGGATAAGGCGACGCCAGCCGAATACTGGGCAGGCTTGATGTACGCCAAGGATCAGGGCTGGCTCGAGTACCACGAGAGTGGGACGTTCGTGAGGATGCTCCAGCCGGGCAAAGAGTTGTTCACCTGACAGGTCCCAGCGAGAGAGACTGGCGGGGGCCAAGTTTTGCCTTTTGATCTCCAGAAAAAGGCCCCGGGGCGAGTGGGCTCTCCCGGGGCCGAGTGCTGGGCGTCCAAGGTACTGCCGGCAGGACAGCACCTGAACGGCTGACAAACCGTCGCGCGACGCAACCGTTCCTATTTGAGCAGGACACTGGGACGCATCGGCATCTTTCATTTGCCCTAAAATGATAAGTCCCAGCGCCCCGGGGAAGGGTGACGCTGGGACTGAAAGCGAATGCGCCAACTCGGGGCCGGAGAACGCATTCACGGTTGCCTAATTTTCCCGATCCGGAATCGTTCCTAACGAGACGAGTTGCGGTTCAAATGGCCCCAGCACCTCTGGGGGCCCAGAGGCCGGTGCTGGGGCCTTCACTTGATCCGCCGATCTTTATCGCTTGGAGGCGGACGGCTTCGATACTGCGCCCCTCTCTAAGACTCGCGCAATAGCGTGCATGCAACAGTGTCCCCGTTCCACGGGGCTAGATGGCGGCTGGCGCCGCTCAATCCTCGGGTTGATGAGGTGTTGCGCCGAAGAACGCCGGGTCTTCGGCGATGTAGTCGAACACCTCGCCATACCTGAGGCCGAGCTTTTCATGGATCAAAGCCCAATGTGCACCGTCGGGAAGATCGAGCGCATCGACCTCCTGGATGACCTCACGCACACGCTCTTTCGAGGGTCTTTCCATTGGCCTGAAGTCGACCCGCCGCGATGCTGCGCGGCAAATCGGGAACAATGGCCGACGCCCGTCGTTCCTAAACCTGCATAGCGGGCATAAGCCAGCGCTCATCCGAACGCTGATTGACGCAGATGATATAACTGGCGGTGTCGATTTGATTCGAGACCGCATTATGAAGAGCAACGCACAACGTCGCCTGCCGTCGCAGGCACCCCGCCCTGCCTATCGCAGCCTCGCTGGCTGGGCGCTCGGGACGCTGATCGAACATCGCGCTGTGTGCGAGTGCGGACACCACGGCCATGTGCTCGACTGCGCCGACCCCGATGCGCGGAACCGGGCTCGCGAGGCAGCTTGGAACCAGCCATTTCCCGGCGCGACACCAGAGGAGTGCCTGGCCGCGATCGACGATGTCCTGCGCGGAATCGGCGATACCTGTCCGGACTGCAAGCCGCAGACTCCACTTCGCTGACCGGCGTCCTATATTGATACCATTCAGTGTAGGTGGAGTTTTGAGTATGGCCCCGCGCGCCAACTGGAAGGGCTTTTTGCGGTTGTCCTTGGTGACATGCCCGATCGCGCTGTTCCCGGCGACCTCTGAATCCGACAAGATCAGCTTCAATCAGATCAACAAAAAGACCGGTCACCGGATCAAGTATCTGAAGGTCGACGCCGACACTGGCGAAGAGGTCGAGTCCGACGACATCATCAAGGGCTACAAGGTCGACACCGACCAATATCTCGAAGTGACCAAGGACGAGCTCGAGAACATCGCGCTGGAGTCGACGCGCACCATCGAGATCGACGAGTTTGTGCCGAGGAGCGAGATCGACGATCTTTATCTCATGCGTCCTTACTACATTGTCCCGGACGGCAAGGTCGGCCACGACGCCTATGCCGTCATTCGCGAAACCATCCGCTCGCTCGATAAGGTCGCGCTCGCCCGCGTGGTTCTAACCAACCGCGAGCACGTCATCGCTCTCGAGGCGCGTGACAAGGGCCTGATGGGCATGCTGCTCCGTTACCCCTATGAGGTTCGCGACGCCGCGGAATACTTCGACGACATCCAGGATGTGAAGATCACGAAGGATATGCTGGATCTGGCCAAGCATATCGTCGAGCAGAAATCGGGACATTTCGAGCCCGACAAGTTTGAAGACCACTATGAGCAGGCGTTGCAGGAACTGCTCGACCAGAAGCGGAAGGGTCGGCCGATCGCGGCGACACGGAAGGCTGCGCCGAGCAATGTGTTCAACCTGATGGACGCTCTGAAGCAGAGCATCGAGAGCGGCGGCAAAGCCGCGCCGGCGCCGAAGTCCGCCAAGGCCAAGAAGACACCAGCCAAGCCGCGACGCAAGGCGGGCTGAAGCCGGGTCAAGAACGACATTCCGATTTCCTGGTCGCGCGTCCGTTTACTCCTCGAAAGCAGACATCCCGGATTGCAGTACACGCCCTGGTCGACTCGCTGCCACCCCGGGCAGCCAATCCACCAGAGCCTTGGAAAGAAATCCATTCGCTTGCTGGAGAACTTCCGCATGCTCAGGCCCGAACCGTGCGCAGGAAATTCGCTACCTCGTCCCTGAGTCTAGTCGAATCGCGCGACAACAGGCCGGCAGATGAGAGGAGCTGAGCCGATGCGCTGCCCGTTTCGGTTGCGCCGCGTTGCACGTCGGCGACGCCGGCACTGACCTCGCCAGTGCCTTGGGCTGCCTGCTGGATGTTTCGAGCGATCTCGTGCGTCGCCGCGCCCTGCTGCTCCACCGCGGCGGCGACCGCCGTGGCGATTTCGGACATTCTGGAAATGGTGCCGCTGATATCCGTGATGGCCGCGACCGATTTTCCCGTGGCGTCCTGCATGCTCCCGACCTGCTGGCTGATCTCTTCAGTCGCCTTGGCGGTCTGTTCGGCCAACGCCTTGACCTCGCTCGCCACCACGGCGAAGCCTCTACCGGCATCACCTGCGCGCGCCGCCTCGATCGTCGCGTTGAGCGCGAGTAGATTGGTTTGGCCTGCAATGCTGTTGATGAGGTCGACCACGTCGCCAATTCGTGCGGCCGCCTGCGCCAGACGCCCGATCTGTTCGTTCGTGATTCCGGCCTGTCGCACGGCCTCGTCCGCGATTCGCGAGGATTCCTGTACCTGGCGACCGACTTCTCCCACCGAAGCCGCCAATTCTTCGGAAGCCGACGCGACCGACTGGACATTGGTTGTGGCTTCCTCGGAGGCCGCGGCGACGCCGGTCGCCACGTTCTGCGTGCGCTCGGCCGTTGCCCTGAGCGTGCTTGCCGATGCCTCAAGCTGGCTCGAAGCCGAGGAGACTGTCTGAACGATTTCGCCCACCGCAGTCTCGAACGCGTCGGCAAGTCGATCCATCTCGCGCCGCTGGAGCTTGGCCTGCTGCCGCTCCTGCTCGGCCCTGGCTTCCTCTACCTCCTTCTTGGCGATCAGCGCCTCCTTGAACACCTGTAACGCATCGGCCATTTGCCCGATCTCGGTGCGCTCGCCCCGATGGGTTACCGCGGCCGAGAGATCGCCTCCGCTGAGGGCTTGCATCGGCGAGACGATCGCGGCGATACCTTGCGAGACGCTTCTTACCAAAAAGAAGGCAACGAGAGCGCCGAGGACTCCGGAGATCGTTGCCATCGCCAATAGCGTGTTGAAGGCATGGCTGTAGGCGCTCGCTGCCTGCTCTCCCGCTTCGCCAGCGCCTTTGTTGTTAAGGTCGATGGCACTAGCCAGGACCTTGTCGGCGTTCAGGCCGATGGGATTGACGGTCTTGCTGTTGAGCCCGTTGGCCTCTTGGGGGAAACGGCCAGCCGCCGCGCGCGACAGACGCAGCACCTCCTGAGCGCCGTGCATGTACTCGTTCCAGAGGCCGCGCCATTCGTCGTAGAGTGCGCGCTCGTGCGGACTGGAGATAAGCTTCTCGTAGTCCGCAATACCCTGAGCCATCCTTTCGGCGATCTGCTCGATCCGCTTGTCAAAGTCCGCCTTGTCCTCCGCACGGTCGCTCAAGAGGTGCTGCCGTACCGCGTTGCGATAAGTGATGGTGGTTGCGCGCAGTTCGCCGAGCACGCGCACGCTCGGAAGCCAGTTGGTCTGAATGTCGATGACGGCGGCGTGGATCACCTGCATCTTCCAGATTGCGAACGCGCTGGTGGCGATTAGCGCCAGCAAGAGGCCGACGACGACGGCGGTGATTTTGGTGCGGATGGGCATCTTCGCAAACATGGCATGGCTCCTCAAAGACCTTAATTAGCGATGCCCTCCCGTCGCAATACATCTGACAGGCGGCCGTCCCTCTCCCTGGATCGGATCAATTGCAAACAGCCCGATGCTATTGGAAGTTGTACCGATCTCGCTTTAAGTAACTCTTACCACTAACTGTCGCGCGCACGACCCTTTCGGCGGCCGGCTCGCCGATGCCCAACGCTTCGCAGCCTTTCTGGCGCCGCTCCGCACGGCGGAGTGGGTCGTCTACGCAAAGCGGCCGTTCGGCGGACCTGAGGCGGTGCTGGCTTATCT
>NZ_LGHK01000104.1 GCF_001908235.1 Bradyrhizobium sp. NAS96.2 | reverse complement strand
CCCGGTCAATGATTTCTTTGCCCAGAACGGCGTGGTGCGCGAGGACGGCCGCATGGTGCACGACATGTATCTGATGCGGATCAAGAAGCCGGAAGAGTCCAAGAGCAAATGGGATCTCTACGAGTATCTCGCGACTGTGCCGGGTGACCAGGCCTTCCGTCCGCTCGCAGAAGGTGGCTGTCCCTACGTCGCCAAGGCGCATTGAGGCGATCGCTCTTTCGTCATTCTCTCGTGCATACCCGGGAGCTCGCGAACCGAGAACCCGGAATCCATTGCTCCACAACTCATGCGGTCCGATGGACTCCGGGCTCGACGTTTCGCGTCGCCCCGGAATGACGAAGAGGTGTTGGGTGTGACAAATTAACCCGACGGGCAACTCAGCGGAAATCTGTCAATCACCTTGCGCAAAAATATTTCGCTTTATCAGAAATTCAACTCAGTATATGGTTCGTCCGTCTCACCCGATCGAGGGGCGCTGCGCATCGTCACGGGTGTTGCGGTGAGATGCGGTGGACGCCGATTGCGCAACCGACGAGTGCGCAATGTGGCGGACGGCGAAGTCGTGCAGACCTGACGCCCTAGCGGCAGGTGTCTCCTTGCGAAAGCGCGCAGCTTTTGTGAAGACGGTGACAAGCAAGCCCAGTCTCACCGGGGCGAGCACGTATAAGCCGTAAACCATCGCGCAGGGAAAGCCGGGATGTTCCCGGTTACACCTGTGGTCCGACCTCCGGTGCTTTTTTGTTGCACCGGACCCATGGGTGCGATCGGCACCCGGCTTTCCCTGCGCCCTCTGTTCTCAGAGCGGCGAAACGAGACGCAAAGCTCGGGCAAATCTTGTCGCGAGAATGCGGAAGCGTGGCTCACTGACCGTGCCACACACTCACTGTCGTCCCGGCGAAGGCCGGGACCCATAACCCCAAATGCAAATTGTACGTGACGCTGGAACGACGAGTCCCACCTACAACGCCTGCTGCGGCGTATGGGTCCCGGCTCCCGTGCGCAATTGCGCACTAGGCCGGGACGACGTGGGAGGGAGTCTTGTCCCGATCCACACCTGTCATCGCGCGGCTCGACCGGGCGATCCAGTACGCCGCGGCCCATCGGTTCGATAACGACTGCCTCTGGAATACTGGATCACCCGCTTTCGCGGGGGATGACACCGCGTTGTTTGGCACCTTGAATCGAGAGCTATCCGCATCGTCGTCCTGGCGAAAGCCAGGACCCATTACCCCGAATCTCGATTGTTGTGCGATGCTGGGTCCACGGTCCCGTTCATCACCGAATGCGGTGGTTATGGGTCCTGGCTTTCGCCAGGACGACGGCTGTGATGAAATCGAGTCGTCCCTGCGTACCCTCCATCGCGCGACGTCGTCGTGACAGCCGCATCACATTGTTCACATCACGAGGCACCATGACCAGCACCATCGAGGCTCCCGACGGCGGCTACCGCTTCATGCCCGGCGTCAGTCAATATTCCTGCGGCATAAGTGCGCTGCCCGGTTATGCCATCGAGCGCGTCAGCTTCGCCGAACCGGTGCCGCTGAGTGCGGGTTTCGAATGGATAGCGCAAATCCTCAAATCCGCCGGCCGTCCGCTGACGGCGTTCGGCGCCTGCGAACTGCGCTCGCCGGCGCCGTTCACCGAGGACGGGTTCAAGGCCTTCAACGAGATCTATATCAAGACGTTAATCGCCTGGGGCGTGATGCGCGACGGCATCAATCCGGTGGCGCGCAGCAATGTCTGTCCGAAGCTCGACCCGCCAGGCGAGCCGAGCTTCCATGCCTTCTGCTACACGGTGCCGGCTGCGAAGGATGCGCCTCGCAGCTTCGTCGTTGCCGGCAGCGGCGAGTCGGTCGAGGGCAAGGCCAATTATCGCGATCATACCGTTGCGCCCGGCGATACCAGTGCCGCCGGCATCCTGGCGAAGGCAAAATTCGTGGCTGACGAGATGGAACGCCGCATGAGCGCGTTCGGCAGCACCTGGAAGGACACCACCGCGGTGCAGCTCTATACCGTCCACGACGCCTATCCGGTGCTCGAAAGCGAGCTCGGCCGCCGCGGCGTGCTGCGTAACGGGCTGACCTGGCATTTCGATCGGCCGCCGGTGGTCGGGCTCGACTTTGAAATGGACTGCCGGCGGGTGCATCGCGAGCGCGTGGTGTGATGTATCGGTTGCGTGACGCATCAAAAGCGCGTGTGGCTGCATGTGGAAGCGTGTGCGCTTTCTTGACACGGGTCGCGTCAACCGTTTCCCTTCGACATCGACGTCAGTGGCTGGGTGAACGCGGGTGCAGAACGAATCTGTGATCAGGCGGCGGGATTTGCTGGCGCTGATCGGGACTATCGCCGGCAGTTCGGCGATGTATCACGCGATGACGAGCCTCGGCTTCGCATCCGAGTCCGCCTACAAGGGGCCGCTCAAGCTCACGGGCGACGTGAAGGGCGCTTCGGTGCTGATTCTCGGCGCCGGGCTCGCCGGCATGACAGCGGCGCTGGAACTGCGCAAGGCCGGCTACAAGGTCCAGATCCTCGAATTCAACAATCGCGCCGGCGGCCGTAACTGGTCGATCCGCGGCGGCGACAGCTTTACCGAGCTCGGCGGCTTCAAGCAGACCTGCCAGTTCGAGCAGGGGCTCTATCTCAATCCCGGCCCGTGGCGGATTCCCTATCATCATCGCGCGCTGCTCGATTACTGCCGGCGGCTCAACGTGACGCTGGAACCCTTCATCCAGCTCAACCACAACGCCTATCTGCACGCGACGCGTGCATTCGACGGCAAGCCGCAACGCTTTCGCAGCATCAAGGCGGATTTCCAGGGCGGGGTGGCTGAGCTGCTGGCGAAAGTCAGCCAGCAGGGCAGGCTCGACGAGTTCGTCAGCAAGGAAGATCAGGAGATCCTGCTGCAGGCACTGCGCGACTGGGGCGCGCTGGATCGCGACTACAAGTACAATGCCAACCTACGCTCTGCCGACGTCCGCGGATATGCGCGCGATCCCGGCGGCGGCTTGATGGGCGATCCGTTGCCCAGCGATCCGATCTCGCTCCAGGAGCTGCTGCGCTCGCGGATGTGGCGCTACGTCCAAAGCTTTGCGCACTACGATTTCCAGCCCTCCATGTTCCAGCCGGTCGGCGGCATGGACATGATCGGCAAGGCGTTCGCGCGCGAGGTCGGCGATCTCATCCGCTATAACGCCAAGGTCACGCAGATCCAGCAGAACGGCTCGGGCGTCACCGTGAGCTATGTCGACACCGCCAGTCCCTCCGCGGTGCAGCAGGCGACCGCCGACTGGTGCATCTGCACCATCCCGCTGCCGATCCTGAGCCAGCTGCCTCTGGATGTCAGCGGGCCGATGAAGAATGCGATCGATTCCTTGCCCTACGCCGCCTCGGTGAAGGTCGGGCTGCAGTTCAAGCGGCGGTTCTGGGAGGAGGATGAGGCAATCTACGGCGGCATCAGCTACACGGACCTGCCGATCCGGAATATCGGCTATCCGAACTATGGCTTCAACCGCGGCGGCCGCGGCGTGCTGCTCGGCGCCTATCTGTATGAGGGCGCCAATTCGTTCGAGTTCACGGCGATGACGCCGGCCGAGCGGGTCGCCAGTGCGGTCGAATTCGGCGCCAAGATCCATCCGCAGTACAAAAGCGAGTTCGAGAACGGCGTCGCGGTGGCGTGGCATCGAGTGCCGTTCACGCTCGGCTGCGCTGGGGAATGGACCGAAGCCGGGCGGGCGCAGCATTATCGCAATCTCTGCCAGATCGACGGCCGCATCGCGCTGGCGGGCGAGCACGCTTCGCAGCTGCCGGCCTGGCAGGAGGGGGCGATCCTATCCGCGCTCGACGCCATTACCCGAATGCACGAACGCGTGGTGAAGACGTGATGAAGCAGACAGGAACATCTGTTGTCGCGGCACTGCTGCTGCTGTCGGCGACCGCGGCGCCTGGTCAGGACAGCGGGGTGGGCAAGCGCACCTTCTCTTCGGGCTACCGTTTCGTGGAGATGACCGGCGAAGAGCTGTTCGGCAATGTCTGCCAGGGCTGCCACATGCCGGATGCGACAGGCGCGAGCGGCGCCGGCACCTATCCCTCGCTCGCCGGCAACAAGAATCTCGAATCCGGCAGCTATCCGATCTATCTCGTCATCAACGGCCGCCGCGGCATGCCGGCGTTCGGCGACATGATGACCGATGGTCAGGTGGCTGCCGTTGTGAATTATCTGCGGACGCACTTTGGCAACAACTATCAGGACGCGGTGACGACCAAGGACGTTCAGGACGCCCGCCGCTGACCACGCAACTCACGGAGAGAGTTTGATGAAATTCATCGGTATTGTGTTGGGCGTCGCGCTGTCGGCGATGGCGACCACGGCCTCCGCTGACGTGGTCAGGCATCCGATTCCCAACTCGACATTCCCGATCGCGCAGGCCGTGACCGTCACCGGCAACACCACGACGGTCTATGTCAGCGGCCAGGTGCCGCCGGTCGTCAACAAGGATGCCGATCCGTCGAGCCCGCAGGCCTATGGCGACACCAAGACCCAGACCGTCGGCGTGCTCAACCGCATCAAGGCCATTCTGGAAGGCCAGGGGCTTGGCATGGGCGACGTCGTCAAAATGCAGGTGTTCCTGGTCCACAACGCGTCCGCGCCGATGGACTTCAAGGCCTTCATGGAGGGCTACACCCAGTTCTTCGGCGGCAGCCAGCCGAACCTGCCGGCGCGCTCGGTGGTCGGCGTCGCCGCACTCGCAAATCCCGGCTTCCTGGTCGAGATCGAGGTGATCGCGGCCAAGGAAGCCAAATAAGACACGAAATAAGGACTCCAAATAGCGTGCGCGAAAGTGCGGAGCATGCGCGCGGAAATTGAAGGGCTCGCAGTCTTGCCAAAGCGCGTGTCGCCTGTCTGAATTCATCTCCAATCAGGTGGTGGAATTCTGGGAGAGCATGATGTCGCACAAGGCCCGAAACATGGTTCGATCGCTGCAGCTCGCGGCAACGTTCGCTCCGGTGCTGCTCGCGTCCGGCGCCGGCGCGGAGGGACTGACCGAGCAGCAGCAATTTGCCCGCGGCATCTATCAGGAGCTGGTCGAGATCAACACGACCACCGCGACCGGCGATACCCAGAAGGCGGCGGAGGCGATGGGCGCGCGGCTGCGTGCGGCCGGCTTCCCCGAGGCCGACGTGCAGGTGTTCTCGCCCGCGCCGCACAAGGGCAATCTGGTGGCGCGGCTGCACGGCTCCGGCGCGCGCAAGCCGATCCTCCTGGTCGCCCATATCGACGTCGTGCCTGCGCTGCGCGAGGACTGGTCGGTCGATCCGTTCAAGCTCACCGAGCAGGACGGCTATTTCTACGGCCGCGGCTCGAGCGACGACAAATACATGGCCTCCGCCTTCATCACCAACCTGATCCGCTACAAGAAGGAGGGCTACAAGCCCGACCGCGACATCATCGTCGCCCTCGAGACCGACGAGGAGATCCTCGATGCCAACGCTCTCGGCATGCAGTGGCTGATCAAGAACCACCGCGACCTGATCGACGCCGAGTTCGCGCTCAACGAAGGCGGCGGCGTCGGCCTCAAGAATGGCAAGGCAATCCGCAACAGCGTGCAGACCAGCGAGAAGGTCTCGATCGGCTATCAGCTCACGGTGAAGGACAGCGGCGGGCACTCGTCGCTGCCGCGCAAGGACAACGCGATCTACCGCCTCGCCGAGGGCCTGGTGCGGCTCTCCAAATACGACTTCCCGATGAATCTCAACGAGACGACGCGAATCTATTTCACGAAGACCGCCGAGGTCGACAAGTCGCATGCCGACGATATCAAGGCAATCCTGGCGCCGCAGCCCGACCCGGCAGCGCTGGCGCGATTGTCGGAGAATCCCGGCTACAACGCGCAGCTCCGCACCACCTGCGTCGCGACCATGCTGGAGGGCGGCCATGCCATCAACGCACTGCCGCAGCTGGCAACCGCCAAGGTGAACTGCCGGATCCTGCCCGGCGAGCCGGTCGAAGGTGTTCAGGCGACGATCGAGCGCGTGCTCGCCGACAAGCAGATTGCGGTGACGCCGACCGGCAAGGCCGTGCTGAGCCCGCCGTCGCCCTTGAACGAGGAGATCATGGGATCGATCGAGAAGCTGTCGAAGGAGTTCTGGCCGGATGCCGCGATCGTTCCTGTGATGAGCACCGGCGCCACCGACGGCAGCTACCTGCGCAATGCGGGAATTCCGACCTATGGTCATTCCGGGCTCGGCTCCGATGTCGACGACAACCGGAACCATGGCAAGGACGAGCGCGTGCTCGTCAAGTCGTTCTACGAAGGCGAGGAATATCTCTATCGCCTGGTCAAGATGCTCGCCGGCGGGAAATGATGGCTGACAGCAAGACAAAGTTGCGGGTGGCGGTCGCCGGTCTCGGCGCGATCGGCACTGATGTCGTCAAGGCGCTCGATCAGGGCATCGAGGGCCTGACGCTGGTTGCCGTCTCGGCGAACAATCCGGACAAGCACCGCAGCTGGGTCGCGGAGCTCAAATCTACGCCGAAGCTGGTGCCGATCGAGCAGCTTGCCGACGTCGCCGACATCGTGGTCGAGTGCGCGCCGAGCAGGGTGGTGCGCTCGATCGTGGCGCCGGTGGTCGAGCGCGGCAAGACCGCCGTGGTGCTCAGCGTCGGCGCGCTGTTGCAGAACGAGGACCTCGTCGATCTCGCCAGGGCCCATGGCGGCCAGATCATCGTGCCGACCGGCGCGCTGATCGGGCTCGATGCCGTGACCGCGGCGGCGATCGGGACCATTCACTCGGCGAAGCTGGTGACACGGAAGCCGGTTGAGGGTCTCGTCGGCGCGCCGCATCTGGTCGAGAACAACATTCGGATCGAGGGGATCACCGAGCCGCTGCGCATCTTCGACGGGACTGCGCGCGAGGCCGCCAAGGGCTTTCCGGCCAATCTCAACGTCGCGGTGGCGCTGTCGCTCGCCGGTATCGGCCCCGATCGCACGAGGGTCGAGATCTGGGCGGATCCGACGGTGACGCGCAACACCCACCGCATCGAGGTCGATTCCGATTCCGCGCGGTTCTCGATGATGATCGAGAATATCCCCTCGGAAAACCCCAAGACCGGCCGCATTACCGCGTTGTCGGTGATTGCCTGCCTGCGCAAACTGCGCGCATCGTTGCGGATAGGCACCTGATGAAGATTGCGCCCGACGATCTGTTCCTGATCATCGACGTACAGAGCGATTTCTGCCCCGGCGGCGCGCTGGCGGTTGCCGACGGCGATGCCGTCGTGCCCGTGGTCAACCAGTTCGCCGGCCGCTTCGACCATGTCGTGCTGACCCAGGACTGGCATCCGGCGGGCCACAGCTCGTTTGCGACCTCGCATCCCGGTGCAGCACCATTCTCCTCGATCACCATGCCCTATGGGCCGCAAACGCTGTGGCCGGATCATTGCATCCAGGGCACCGTGGGAGCGGCGTTTCATCCCGGTCTCGCCACCGACCGGGCCGAACTCGTGATCCGCAAGGGATTTCGGGCCGCGATTGATTCCTATTCGGCATTCTTCGAGAACGACCGGACGACGCCCACCGGGCTCGCCGGCTATCTGCGCGAGCGCGGCCTCAAGCGCGTCGTGATGGCCGGGCTCGCGACGGATTTCTGCGTGCAATATTCGGCGCTCGATGCGCGCCGGCTGGGGTTCGAGACCACGGTCGTGCTGCCGGGCTGCCGTGCCATCGACCTCGGCGGTTCGCTTGCGGCCGCCATCGCGACGATGCGCGACGCCGGCGTGGCGCTGGTCGAGGAGGTTGCCTGAGTCTGGTTCGGCAGGGGCAAAAACCATTGTTTTGACTGGTTTTTTGTTCTAATCCCCAGCCGTTGATGATCACGCAGCGGAGCTTTCGTGTCGGGACAGGTTTTGCGGATAGGGACGCGCAAGAGCGCGATGGCGCTCGCGCAGACGGACGAGGTCGCGCGGCTGCTGCGCGCCTCGGCGGGCGACCTTGCCGTCGAGATCGTCAAGTTCGAGACCCGCGGCGACCAGGACCAGACCAGCAAGCTATTGCGCCACGGCGGCAAGGGCGGCGCCTTCGTCGCCGAGATCCGCGAAGCCATGCGTGCCGGCACGTTGCAGGCCGCGATGCATTCGCTGAAGGACGTGCCGGGCAATGAGGAGACGCCGGGTCTCGTCCTTGCGGCGATGCTGGCGCGCGATGCCGCCAATGACAGCCTCGTGCTGCGTCCCGGGCTGTCGCTGGAGACGCTCCGCGCCGCACGCGGCAAGGGCTTCATGATCGGCACCAACGCGGTGCGCCGCGCCGCCTATCTGCGCCGGCTGTTTCCTGAGGCGACCGTGATCCATTATCGCGGCGCCGCTGACACGCGAGTTGCAAAACTCGATCGCGGCGACAAGCAGCGGCTGCCCGAGGGTGGCGAGGTGGGGCCGGCGGATGCGCTTGTCATGGCGCGCTCCGGCCTCGAGCGCATCGGCATGACCGCGCGCATCGCCCATGATTTCTCCGTCAACGAAATGCTGCCGGCGGTGGGCCAGGGCATCGTCGCGGTCGAATGCGTCGAGACCGATTGGGCGACGCGTGCGCGGCTTGCCGCGATCGACAACGCGCAGTCGCGGCTGGCCGCCGCGGCCGAACGCGAGGTGCTGTGGGTGCTTAACGGCCATTGCAACTCGCCGATCGCCGGCCACGCCACGCTCGCGGGAGCCGAGATGACGCTGCGCGCCTCGGTGCTCGACGAGGCCGGCGCCGGCTTCATCGAGGTGACGCGGAGCGGGCCCGCCGACCGGCCGCGTGAGCTCGGCCGCGCCGTTGGCATGGAGCTGCTCGCGAAGGGCGCCGCCGAGATCATCGCCCGCACCCGGGTGGACGAGTAGCGTCGCGGTCGCGATCGATTTCTCAGGTGATGTCTGCGAAATCGCCGTGCCTGCCCTTGCCGCTTGCGAAGCGCCGCGCACCGGCCTCGGTCTCGCCGGTCGCGACCGTCGCCAACCCGAGGCGAAACTCGTTCAGCGCGGCCTGTTCCCAGCCGAGCTCCCATTGCTCGATGGCCGACAGCCGATCGCTGCGCAGCGCCGCCTGCGGCAGACGGCACAGATCATGGGCGAGGCTGCGCGCCTCAGTGAGTGCCGTGCCGGGTGCGACCACGCGGTTGGCGAGCCCGATCCGTCCGGCCTCCTCGCCGGAGACGCCGCGCCCGGTGAGGATCATGTCCATCGCGCGGCTGTGCCCGATCAGCCGCGGCAGGCGCACGGTGCCGAGATCCATCAACGGCACGCCGAAGCGCCGGCAATAGACGCCGAAGGTGGCATCGGTTGCTGCGACCCGCAGATCGCACCAGATCGCAAGCTCGAGCCCGCCCGCTACCGCCGGTCCCTCGATTGCGGCGATCACCGGCTTCGACAGCTTCATTCGCGTCGGGCCCATCGGGCCGTCGCCGTTCTCGACGCGGTGGCCGCGATGGCCGGCGGCGGTGCGCTTGAGGTCGAAGCCGGCGCAGAACGCGCCGCCCGCGCCGGTCAGGATCGCGACCGACAGCGACGGGTCGCTATCGAAGGTGCGAAACGCCTGGGCGAGTCCTTGCGCGGTCTCCGGATTGACCGCGTTGCGCGCCTCATCATAGCGATCGATCGTCACGATCGCGATCGCCTGCTCGGTTCGGTATTTGACGGTCGGGTGGTCCAGCATAGTCAGTCCTCGGCAGCGTTGCAGCGGATCAGCGTGCGCTGGTGCGGCTGTCGATGACCGCGGCCAGGTTCCGGTGAAAATGCCTGATCGCGCCTTCGAACAGGCCGAAGGTGAAGTGATCGTTCGCCCGCGTTGCGAGCCCGCGCTGCGCGGCGCAGGCCATCTCGCGATCCTCGGCCGCGCCCGCGGTGACGAAGTCGCGTCCCTGGGCGACCGCGGCGCGGCCGTCCTCCGCGGCGATCTGGTTCGACAGCGTGTAGGTGACGAGCCCGGTGCGGTCCACGGCGAGCGGCTCGAGCACCGTCATCAGCCGGTTGGTCGGGAAGGTCGACAGCATCACGTTCGGGAACAGGTGATAGACATGCGTCAGCATGCCGGCCGTCCTGCGCTCCTGTGGCGGCACGCTGCGCAGTTTCTCGATGCGCCGATAGGGGAAACTGATCCGGCTGTTGCGGCCGAATGATTCGATCACGTTGAGATTGTCATATTGCAGCGGATAGAACGTATCCTGATGCGTCGACCGGATGTGATAGCCTTCGAGGAAGCCTTCGGCGACGATCTTCCAGTTGGCCTCGACCTCCTGCGAGACGGTCGAGTACAGCGTCCAGTTGTCGCCGAACAAGGCCGGCATGCCGATCGTGTCCGAGGTTGCGGCGGGATCGTCCTGCGATACGAGCACCAGGCCATCGCGTTCGATGCAGGTGATGGGCACGAGGCCATGCGTGGTCTTGTCGAGCCCGGGAAAGCCGTGCTCATCGGGGATGCCGCGCAGCCTGCCGTCGAGGCCGTAGGTCCAGCCGTGGTAGCGGCAGGTCAGCGCCTTGCGGCAGCCCGCGCCGTCGACCAGCTGTACGCCGCGATGCCGGCACGCATTGCGGAAGGCGCGCGCGACGCCGTCCGCGCCGCGGATCGCGACAACAGGCGTCAGCGCCGCGTTGCGCGCGACATAGGCGCCGGTCTCTGCGAGCGCGGCGGATGGGCAGAACGGCGTTAGCGTGCGGCGGAACACGTATTCGATCTCAGCTGCGAAGCGATCCTGCGACTGATAGTGGACGACGGGCTCGTGCCAGACGCCGTCGCTGAGATCGGTGGATTTGGCGTCGATATGCCTGAGGATGCGGTCGACGATGGAGGCTTCGTCCGCGAGCTGTGCCGTCATCGCCGTTCTCCCCTCTGTTGGCCGGGCTTGCCGCCGGTCTGGTTCGCGGGACAGGATTTCGCAATACCGCGCACGCGACAAGCGAAACCAGCGAGGTTCGGATGAATGACATTCATCCGAACCTGATTTTCCACGCGACATCGACGGGTGCCGACCGTTAGGATCGGCCCATGAGCAAGAGCAACGCAAGGTCGGCGCGCCGGTCACTGTCGCAGGGGAGGGACGATCTCGCCGCAGCGAGCCTCAGGCCGGCGCATCTGCTGGCATTGCAGGCATTCGATGTCGCGGTCAGGCTCGGCAGCTTCAAGGAGGCCGCGGGCGTGTTGAATGTCAGCGCCTCGGCAGTCAGCCACCGCATCCGCAATCTCGAAGTCCATCTCGGCGTCGCGCTGTTTCGCCGCGCCCATCGCGTGGTTCGGCCGACCCATGCCGGCGAGAAGCTGGCCGCCGCGACCGGCCGCGCCTTTGCATTATTGGCGCAGGCGGAGTCAGCGGTCGAGGCGGCCGGGCAACGCCGGCTGCGGCTCAAGGTGCTGCCGCAGTTCGCCTCGGCCTGGCTGATCCCGCGGCTGTCCGCGTTCCTCACCCGGCATTCCGAGCTCGATCTCGCGATCGAGACCTCGAACCGCAATGTCGATTTCGACACCGAGACATTCGATGCCGGCATCAGCTTCGGGCCCGACAAGCCCGAAGGCGTCGTCGCGCATCGCCTGATGGAGGTGAGGACCGTTCCGGTCGGTGCGCCAGCACTGGCGCGGCGGTTGAAGCTGCGTGCGGCGGCAGACCTCGGCCGCGCCGTGCTGATCCATGTCACGACGTTCCCGGCAGCCTGGCCGCTCTGGTTCAAGCACGCTGGCGAGCCGGCGCCGCCCGCAACGCGCGCGATCTCGGTCGACAGCTTTGTCGCCGCGCTGCAGGCTGCCGAACGCGGCGCGGGTGTTGCGCTCGCGCTCGAACCCTTCATCGCCGAAAGCGAGCGGCGCGGCACGATCCGCCGGCTCCTGCCGGTCGGCCACGTCACCGGCAGCTACTGGCTGGTGCATCCGCCTGGCGCGCAGCGCAGTCGTGCGCTGCAGACATTCAAGAAGTGGCTGCTGGCCGAGCTCGCGAGGCCAAGCTAGCTCGCGCGCAGCGGCCAGCTCCCGATGATGCGGAAGCGAGATGCGGGATCCGCCTGCTTGAACAGCGCGATGCGGTCGACTGCGAGTCTCGTGAGATCGATCGCCGCGAACCGCTCGCGCAGCTGTGCCACGATCGGGCCGCGCCGCTCGTCGCTCAGCCGGCCGGTGAGCGTCATGTGGAAGCGGAATTCTTCCATGACGTAGGGATAGCCCCAGCGGTCGAGATAGTCGCGCTGCCGCTCCGTGAGACGTTCGGGTTTGCGCCGTGCGCGATCTTCAGGCGTCAGCGGTGCACGGAAGCTGTCGAATTCGGTGACGCAATCGGCGGCAAGCTGCTGGAGTTCGTCGGAGCGCTTCGCCGGAACCACGGCGATGAAGCCGCTGATCGCATCGACCACCGGCTCGATCACGGGAATGCGCCGGGCCTTGCCGGCGAAGGCAGCGCAGGCAGCGAGAAGCTCGGCCTCGTTCCTGCCGTCGGCGAGCGCGGTTGGGGCCTTCAACGTGGCGTGGAAGCCATACTTGCGGGGGTCTTCCGTCACTTCGCGCCAGTCGGGCGTGACGTCATCGGGAAACGGCAGGTCGTCGCCATCAACCGCATCGTAGCCGAGCAGCGTTGAGCCGAAGCGGTGCAAGGCGCTGTCGGGTGACGGTGCGTAGTAGATCGCGTAGCGTGAAGTGTTGACCATGGGGCTGAGCTACGCCGCCGCAACCGTCTTGCGCGGTGCGAGCGAATGGACGAGGCAGCTCGCATCGGCCAGATGCACCAGACGTCCGGCCGCCATAACCGCAACGATGCGCGGCCGCAAAGGCACCTTATCGTCGACGACGACGATGTCGGCACGGCGGCCGGCGGCGAGCACGCCGCGATCGGAGAGCCCGGCCGCGCGCGCCGGCGCCGACGAGATCAGGTCCCATGCCTTGGTGAGCGGCAGGATGCCGTCGGCGGCGAGGCGGAACGCTGCGAGCAGCTGCGCCGGATAATAGTAGTCTGAGGCTAGCACCGAGCAGAGACCCTGCGCGATCATGTCGGATGCCTTGGTCCAGCCGGTGTGGCTGCCCCCGCGCACCACGTTGGGCGCGCCGAACACGATGAAGTCACCCGCGGCCGCCGCATCCCGCGCGGTCTCTACATTGACCGGGAATTCGGCGATCGTGGCGCCCAGTGCGCGGAACTCCTGGCGCATTGCCGGGCTGTTGTCGTCATGCGAGAGCATGCGGATATCAGCCGCGCGTGCGGCCGCGGCCAGCCGCGCGATCGAGGCGGCACCTCGGGACGGCGCGCTACGATCCGATCGAGCATGTCGTTGACGGCCTCGAGCGAGAGCCCGGTGCGTTCGGCCAGCTGGTTGCGCTTCTTCGGCTTGACGTTGCTGTGGTCGTTGAATGCGAACAGGTCGATGCGGCCTTCGGTGAGCCACTGAATGATCTCGGCTTCGGCCTCGAGATTATGGGTCTCGTGGCGCAGGTGGAAGCGCGTGTCGGCGGCGAGTTGCGGCCGCAGCGCCTCGATCGCATCGAGCAGCTTGCGCGCATTTTCCGCGCTGCGCAGGCCGGGCTCCCACGACCACGTCGTGCCGTGGAAGACTGTCGTGATGCCGTTGGCGATCGCCTGCCGGTCGCTGTCGATTAGCGCCACGTCGGTCGGAAAGTCGACGCCGGGGCGCGGCATCATCTGCCGCTCAAACGCATCGCCGTGCAGATCGATGATGCCGGGCAGCACCAGGAGGCCGGTCGCATCGATGTGGAGCGTGGCGCGGCCTTGCTCGGCATCCAGCGCGCCGATGTCGCGGCCTGAGGTCCGCAGCGAGGTCTCGACCAAGGCACCGTCAACCAGCGTGCGTCCGCCCTCGATGAAAATGTCCGTCACGATGCGGCGCTCCGTTGCTTGTCCTGTGATTGGGATACGGCCTCGGCCTCATACTTGTCGAGGAATTCCTCGACCGCGAGCTTGCGAAAGTCGGGCAGGACACGACGAAGTGCCTCGTGATCCCAGTCCCACCACGCGAGTGCGGCGAGGCGATCAGCTGTTGTCTCGGAGAAGCGCCGCTTCACCGGGCGCGCCGGATTACCGGCAACGATGGTATAAGCGGGTACATCCTTGGTCACGATCGCGCCGGCGGCGACGACTGCGCCGGTTCCGATGTTCCGTCCAGCGAGCACGATCGCGCCGTGACCGATCCAGACGTCATGGCCGATATGCACGTGATGCGCACGTCGCCAGTTGAAGAACTCGGTGTCGTCGCTCTCTCCGGGAAAATAGGCGCTGGCGCGGTAGGTGAAATGCGCCTGCGTCGCGCGATGCATCGGGTGGTTGCCGGGATTGATCCGCGTCATCGCCGCGATCGAGCAGAACTTGCCGATCGAGGTGTAGGTGATCTGGCTGTCGTTCACGACGTAGGAGTAGTCGTCCATGCTGACTTCAAGCAGGATCGTACGCGCGCCGACCTCGGTATATTTGCCGAGCTTGCTCTCGCGCACCGACGCAGTCGGGTCGACAGTCGGCACAACCGAGAGTGTTTTTCCGGCCATCAGGGCCTCCGCAAATCTTTAGCTTCCGGGGGATGCGCGCTCGTCTTCGGGATGCTTGATGACAACATCATGACGTTGCGATGACGGCAAGAGACGACGAGGACGGGGGTGTGGACGATCGCCGCACCGCAGCGCGGTCGTCACATAACTGTAAAACGCCGGGGATAGCGATGGCCCAACGCGACGCGGTTGGAGCATTACATGCTGGTGGTGGAAGGTTTGACGTGCCGGTTCGGCACAAAAGCCGCAGTCGACAACGCATCGTTTTCGATCGCGCCGGGTAGCTTTGTCGGCGTGATCGGCCGCTCCGGCGCCGGCAAGTCGACCTTGCTGCGGATGATCAACCGCCTCGCCGATCCGACCTCCGGCCGTATCCTGTTCGAAGGCACCGACGTGACCGCGCTGCGCGGCAAGGCGCTGCGGCAGTGGCGGGCGCGTTCGGCGATGATCTTCCAGCAATTCAATCTGGTCGGCCGTCTCGACGTCTTGACCAACGTGCTGATGGGCCGGCTCGCCCAGATCCCGTCCTGGCGCTCGCTGGCGCAGGTCTGGCCGGAGCAGGACAGGGCGCTCGCGCTGTCGGCGCTCGAGCAATTCGATATCGCCCAGCTCGCGGCGCAGCGCGCCGACCAGCTCTCCGGCGGCCAGCAGCAGCGCGTCGCGATCGCCCGCGCGCTGGTGCAGGAGCCCGACATCATTCTCGCCGACGAGCCGATCGCCTCGCTCGATCCCCGCAACACCAAGATCGTGATGGATGCGCTGCTGCGCATCAATAAGCATTTCGGCATCACGGTGCTCTGCAATTTGCACTCGCTCGACCTCGCACGGACCTATTGCGACCGCCTGGTCGGGATGGCGGCAGGTCGCGTGGTGTTCGATGGCGCCCCCGCGGCGCTCACCGACCATATCGCCCGCGAGCTCTATGATCTCGAGGCCAATGACGTCATCGGCGCGGCGCCGCTGCCTGCGCCCGAAGGCGCAACTGCTCCGGCGCTCGGCACCGCTGCGGCGGCCTGAGCGTCGCATTACCGAAAATCTGGGTAACCGGGCATTTCGCCCGGCCAACAGGCGTAGCTACCAAAGAGGGGTAACCATGATCACTCGTCGCATCATTCTGGCCGGCGCCGCCGCGCTGGCATTCGCTGGGTCGGCTTCGGCCGAGGACTGGAAGGCCAAGTACCCGGAGATCACCTTCGCGGTGATCCCCGCCGAGAACGGCTCCGGCGTCACCGAGCGCTACGGTCCGCTCACCGAGTATCTGTCGAAGGAACTCGGCATCAAGGTGAACCTGCGCGTCGCCAACGACTACGCGGCCGTCATCGAAGGCCAGCGCGCCGGCAACATCCACATCGGCTATTACGGTCCGGCGTCGTTCGCCCGCGCCCGCCTCACCGGCGTCAAGACCGACGCGTTCGTGATCGACGTCAACGCCGACGGCTCGAAGGGCTACTACTCGGTGTTCTACGTGCTCGCCAAGAGCCCGTACCAGAAGGTCGAGGACCTCAAGGGCAAGAACATCGGCCTGGTCGATCCCAACTCGACCTCCGGCAACAACATGCCGCGCTTCAAGCTGAATGCGATGGGGATCGATCCGGAGACCTATTTCTCCAAGGTGGTCTTCACCGGCAGCCACGAGAACGCCGTGCTGGCGCTGGCGCAGGGCACCGTCGACGTCGCCGCCAACTGGTGGAATGCCGACGACGATTCCAACCTGACCCGCATGCTCGCCAAGAACATGGTGAAGTCGAGCGATGGCACGCCGCTGAAGAAGGAAGACTTCCGCATCATCGTGAAGTCCGACCTGATCATCAACTCGCCCTACGCCTATCTCGAAAGCCTTCCCGAAGACATGAAGGCGACGATCAAGCAGGCCTTCCTCGACATGCCGAAGAAGGATCCGGAAGCCTTCAAGAAGCTGTCCGACGGCAAGAATCAGCCGTGGCAGCCGGTCACCAACGCCGACTACGACAAGACCATCGAGCTGATCAAGTTCGTCGACGCCCTGCGCAAGAAGGCGTCCTGATCGCACGTCGCAGCTGACTTGGGCCGGGTTGAAGAGATCCGGCCCTTTTCATTCATTCCTCGAGCAGACTGGCCCGCATCGATGGCGACCGCCATTTCCATCCTTCCAGCGCAGCAACTGGCGACGCTGAACGATGCCTATCGCAAGGCGGTCGCGCGCAAGCGGCTCAAGGCGACGGTCGCGGCCGCGGTGTTCTGTGCGGCGCTGTTCATCGCAGCGCTCGGCGCCGATGTGAACCTGCACACGTTCTTCACCTATTTCGGCAACTTCCTCAGCTATTTCGATCGCATCCTGACGCTGGATTCCGGTGCGCGGGTCTGGACTGATCCGGTGGAATGGTTCTGGGGCCTGAAGAAATGGCTCCGCCTGCTCGGCGAGACCCTGCTGATCAGCTATGTCGGCACCCTCACCGGTGCGGTATTCGCGTTTGCGCTGAATTTCTTCGCCGCCCAGAACACCGCGCCGGGTCCGTGGGTGCGCTTCATCGTCCGCCGCCTGCTGGAATTCGCCCGCACGGTGCCCGGCATCGTGTTCGCGCTGATCTTCGTGATCGCGTTCGGCCTCGGTCCGATGGCCGGCGTGCTGGCGATCGCGATCCACACCACCGGGGCGCTCGGCAAGCTGTTCGCCGAGATCGTCGAGAATGCCGATATGAAGCCGGTCGAGGGCATCCGCTCCACCGGCGCGAGCTGGCTGTCCTGCATGCGCTTTGCCATCCTGCCGCAGGTCTCGGCGGGCTACGCCAGCTACGCGCTGCTGCGCTTCGAGATCAACGTCCGCGAGGCGTCGGTGATGGGCTTCGTCGGCGCCGGCGGCATCGGGCAGGAGCTCGTGGTCGCGATCCGCAAGTTCTACTATTCCGACGTCAGCGCCATCCTCGTCACCATCATCGTCACCGTCTTCATCATCGACATCTCGACCGGCTGGCTGCGCGGCCGGCTGTTCGGCAAGGAGACCCGCCGATGAGCCAGATGCCGCGACCGGACACTACGGAGCTGCGGGCCAAGTACCCCGGCGTGTTCGAACGTCCCGCGTCGGCACGGCTGGCGATGCCGGCCATGATCGTGGGGGCGCTCGCGATCTTCATCTACGGCCTGGTCGATCTCGACTTCTCGCCGACCAAGCTGATCACGGGGATGAGCCAGCTCGGCTGGATCACCATGATGATGATCCCGCCGAACCCCGGCTCGTCGTTCCCGCTCTACATGCAGGCGCTCGGAGAGACGCTGTCGATCGCGCTGCTCGGCACCACGCTCGCGGCGCTGCTGGCGCTGCCGGTCAGCCTGCTGGCGGCGCGCAACATCATTGCCTCGAACCTGATCCGCTTTCCGGTGCGCCGCTTCCTGGATTCGATCCGCGGCGTCGATACGCTGATCTGGGCGCTGGTCTGGATCAACGTCGTCGGCCTCGGTCCGTTCGCCGGCGTGCTGGCGATCATGGTCTCCGACTTCGGCGCGTTCGGAAAACTGTTCTCGGAGGCGATCGAGGCCGCGGACCGCAAGCAGGTCGAGGGCATCCGCGCTTCCGGCGGCAATGCGCTGCATGAAATCCGCTTCGGCCTGCTGCCGCAGGTGCTGCCCGTGATCGCCGGGCAGGTGCTCTATTTCATCGAGTCGAACACCCGTTCGGCCACCATCATCGGCATCGTCGGCGCCGGCGGCATCGGCCTGCAACTCGCCGAGCAGATCCGCGTGCTGGAATGGCAGAAGGTGTCGTTCCTGATCCTGATGATCCTGATCGCGGTCGCCGCCATAGACTTCATCTCGAGCAAGCTGCGCTTTGCCATCATCGGCCAGCGCGCCGTGGTCTAGAGCAAAATCTGACCGAATTGAATCGAGGGGGATTCCCATCGATTGCAAAATCTGATTCACCCTGTGTGCTGGGCCGGAGGTCAGCATGCATGGCGAAGCCTTTGTCTGAAGATTTGCGGCTCAGGCTTATCCGGGCCGTTGAAGGCGGCATGTCGCGGCGTGCGGCGGCGGAGCGGTTCGGGG
>NZ_LGHK01000103.1 GCF_001908235.1 Bradyrhizobium sp. NAS96.2 | reverse complement strand
TGCCTCAGCTTGAGATCCGACTAAATGCAGCTTGGCGTCTTAGAGTTTGAACGACTCAAATAGGCTTTTAGTTTTGCAGGCCGTTGGATTGGCCTTACAAAATTTCTTCGCGACACAGGCGGGATTTGCCGCGCATAGCCGGACGTCTTTACAGGAGGTGACGTTGTTTCAACCTGAAAGTGCAGAAGACAGGACGGGCAGCCGACTTGTCAAGATGGAGGCTGGGGTACCCGCGAAATTAGGGGCCTGCGATGGCGAGTGAACTTTCAAGGACTTCTGAGGATGGCTTTCCCAATCCGAGTAGGAGAGCGGTACACCTGGTGGCGAGGTCGCACATGCGGAAGTTAATTTTCCGGCTCCGATTTCTCGCTTCCAGCCGCTAATGGGTTCTTTCCATATTATATCAGGCGGGGTCAATGTTGGACGCCGGTTGGGGGTCAAAAGCAGCGCCGATATCCATAGCGTCGACTTCGACAGAACGCTGAACGCAACGTGCGGAAAGTCGTTGTCCGCTGGGTCGGCTGGGAATCCGGCGATCCCAAACAAATTCATAGATTGTCAAATTGTCGCGGCCGCCAGGACGGAATGATGTTCTGGCAACCGCCCGCTGCGCGGTCGCCGCGCTCTATCTCCTGCGGCGACGGAGCCGCCAGCGCCGTCTCCGCCCTGAGGGTCACGATCGCTGTCGCGAAGTCGCTGTTCGGCTAATGCCGCGCTTCGCGCGCAAGCTTGTCCGCTGCGCTCAATAGAGCGGGGGACATGAGGGGCACTGCCCCTCACCCCAGCAAGATCTTCTTTCGTCTTCCGGTGCAGCAAGTCGGTCGCACGTCGCGCTGCGCGGCTCGGTGCAACCGCGTTGCGCATCATCGGATGCGCGCCGGCATCGCCGGCGCCGAAACAAGCTCTTGCCCCCCCGAAACCCCGGTCTCGCCGACGGGCAGGCGGCGTGGCGAGAGGCCATGCGCGCGCTGCGTCAATTCAAGAGAGAGATCATGACCAAATCTGCGAGAGACCGCTTCGACGTTCATCAGGACATCACGAGCCGCATTGTTCAGGCCATCGAGGCCGGCGCCGGGACTTTCGTTCTGCCATGGCATCAGGGTGCCAGCACGAAAATGCCAGTCAACGCCACGACGCAACGCGCCTATCGAGGGGTCAATGTGCTGTCGCTGTGGATCACCGCCCAAGGCCTCGGCTATCGCTCGCATCAATGGGCAACGTTCAAGCAGTGGCAGAGCAGCGGCGCGCAAGTCCGCAAGGGCGAGAAAGGAACGCCGATCGTGTTCTACAAGACGCTGGAGATCCAGAACCCCGAGCCCGAGCAAGGGCAGGGTGAAGACGCCCACTGCATCCCGTTCGCGCGCGCCTCGTGGGTTTTCAATGCCGAACAGGTCGACGGTTTCGCGGCCGCGACGCCCGAGCCTCCCACAGCGCCCTTGTTCGAACGCCTCGAGCAGGCGGACAAGGCGATTGCTGCCACGGGCGCGGCTATCGAATACGGCGGGACGCAAGCTTTCTATGATCGCAGGACCGATCGCATCCGCGTTCCCGATCCGAGCGCATTCCTCGGCTCGCCCACGAGCTCACCGCAAGAGAGCTTCTATTCCACGGTGCTGCATGAACTGACGCATTTCAGCGGCGCGCCCCATCGTCTGAACCGCGAGAAAGGCAAGCGCTTTGCCGACAAGCCCTATTGCTTCGAGGAGTTGATTGCGGAACTTGGTGCGGCGTTCCTGTGCGCCGAACTCGGAATTACCAACGAACCGCGTCCGGATCATGCTCAGTATATCGACCAGTATCTCGCAATTCTCAAAGAGGACAAGCGGGCGATCTTTCAAGCAGCAACCGCCGCGACCGCTGCGACAGCCTATTTGCTGGCGTTCAGCAGCCAGTCGCAAGAGTCTGCCGCGTAGCGTGCTTTTCATCGAGGAACGAAGTCGCGCATCGCCGCTGCGCGGCTTCCGCTCCTCGTTCTCGTTTTGCGGATTACGGTGCTGCGCGGCGTGCGCGCTCGCCTCGCTTCGCTCGGCGCCGATTTAAGCCAGCATCAACTCTTGGCCCCGCCAGAACAAAAGAACCCGCCTGACGAACGTCAGGCCCGGGTTGGTTGCAGGCCTTCACAGCGCGTCAGGCGGGGAGTGATCAATTGCACGTTGGGAATAGGGAGCCCAACGAGACAAGACTACCTGCTCACCAAACCGAGTGATTGACCAAATCAGGTACTTCCTGGTCAGAATGGGGCCCAACTGACGCTCTCCTTGGAGTCCGGTCAGAGAATCCCCCAGGCGCGATACTTGAGCGCGCTCTGGCCGATCTACAGCATGCTCATGGGTGGCTTGGCCGTGCTCTCCCTTCTTCCTAAAGTTCGGAAGCATCTGGCTGTTCGCGTAACCCTCGGATGCTCGGCTGAGTCCTCGGGGCGCGACACCCTCGACCAAATTAGGGGCCGCCCGTGCGTGCATCGAGATCATCCACCGCACCTGCCCCCAAACCCGATCGCGCTCAGCCGGCCTTCGTGCGGCTTGCCAGGCTACGTCCTCGATCCCGCCCTCGCCATCACGCCGGAGCGATGAGTGAGCGCTCGTTTGAGCGCGCGGTGACATCAGCCGGCTTTTTGCCATCCCCAACTCGCGGCTCGAGGGCAGCAAACAATCTCGTCGCGCAGGCCTCAGATTTTGCTCCCCATTCTGATTAAGGATCGTGATGACGCGATCGAGCGCCTCAAGGATATGAAGGCCCGCCTCTCGACCAAGATGGTTGGGGAGACCCTTGAGCAGCACTGCGAGATCGAGTTCAACCGGGTGCGTTCGATGGCCTTTCCGCGGTCGTATTTCGAAAAGGACAACGACGCGCGGACCGGCAGCAAGGGCGATTACATCTTTCGCGACTCGGACGAGGCCGGCACCGAAATCATCTCGATCATGTTTGAGATGAAGAACGAGAGCGATAGAACCGCAACGAAGGGCAAAAACGAGGACTTCCTCAAGGAACTCGACCGGGATCGCACCGAGAAGGGCTGCGAGTATGCCATCCTGGTCTCACTGCTCGAACCTGACAGCGAACTCTACAACGCGGGCTTCGTGGACGTCTTCCACCGTTATCCGAAGATGTACGTTATCCGGCCGCAGTTCTTCCTGCCGATGATTACGCTTTTGCGGAACGCCTCTCTGAACTCATTGAAGTACAGGACGGAGCTCGCGCTCATTAAGGCGCAGAATATCGACATTACACAGTTTGAAAACCAGTTGGAGACGTTCAAGAACGGGTTCGCCAAGAATTACGATCTTGCCTCCAGGAATTTCCAGACGGCGATCACTGAGATTGATAAGTCTATCGATCACCTTCAGAAAACAAAGGACGCGCTGATTGGTGCGGATCGTAATCTGCGCCTTGCAAACGACAAGGCCCAGGATGTGACGATCAAGAAGTTGACCAGGTCCAATCCGACTATGGCGGCGAAATTCGCGGAGCTTAAAAACCAAATTGAGGCCGCCGAGTAATGAAGCCTTGGTCGGACCATGCGTGTAAGCTGGCGTACCCCAAGTTCAGTATAAGAGACTAAGCGTTGAGCTGCTGCCGGTTTGATGGACACCGGGTTAAGCTAATCCCACCTTGCGCTCGAACTCAACCGGGCTGAGATAGCCGATGGTCGAGTGTCTGCGGGTGGTGTTGTAAAATCTCTCGATGTAGTCGAACACATCGGCGCGTGCCTCGTCTCTGGTCCTGTAGGTTTTGCCTTCCGTTCAATGCGCTTTTGAGCACATAGAGTTTACCTGTATGTCTGACTTGTGGTGGAGCGGTCTGAAGCGCCCGATGCGGGCGGCGCTCCTTGGGCGCGTTAGGCGAGCAAACTCTTTATCTTACCGTCGCTCGGCCCGCTGCCTATCTTACCGCATCCGCTATGCCGATTGGCCCGTCGCAGAGGTCCGCTAATCTCAAGGACCTGTGCGACTGGGGTATTTCGTACGAAAGGCTCCAACTCTTAGGAGGGGCTGTCGCTCGAAGAGAGTTCAGCCTTTAACATGCTTTTCCGGGGCGCCTTAGGCTTGGTTGCTGTGGTGATTTTTGCGAATGCTCGTAAGATGTAGAGGGAGTAAGTTCGCGGAAGCCGGGTACGGGTGGGGCAGTGAACTTCCAGGTGACGGTTCTCAAGGTGCTGGTCAGCTATCCAGACGGGTTCGCCGTCATGGCGGACATCAAGCGTGACATGGCCATTCTGGCGACGAGCGGGCGGGACTGGGCCGAACGCACGAAGCGATTGGCAGCCCGCGTGCCCGATCTGGATATCTTTTCCCAAGGTCTCATCGAGCGGATGAACGGCGGCTGGCGTATCACTGACAAGGGACGCGCGGTTCTCGAGATCATGGAGGCGCGGCCCGCGACGGAGCTGCCTAATGTCCGCGCTGTCGAGGTGCCGACTCCAGCCGCGACTTTGTCAATGCCTTCGATAGGGCCAGTTCGACGCATGCGGGAAGGCAGGCGACGCCAACGCGATGCTGTCCGGCGAAGACAAGCGAGTGCGTCGTAACAAAGCTCGATTAAGGGATTAACCAGCGAGTCTCGGCTTTCGGAAGGCGAGAATTACGGGCCGCCGGAGGGCAGGTCCCGAGCCCCTCGGAACGAAGGTTTCCTAGGGGTTTATGTTTATGCAATTTTACTTAGTGTGACTGCGCAAAATGGTTAGGTTTAAAACCTTGAGGTTGGTTTGAAAAGAATGCTAATTTGCTTAGTATGGCTGAGCAAAAGAACAGGAAGCTAAACAAGCTCGAAAGGACCCTCCCGCAGGGACTTCTGGTTGATGCCGCCTGGATGGAACGGCACGGATATTCCACCAGCCTGCGCAGCCAATACGTATCGGCCGGCTGGCTGGTTCAGCCGGCGCGGGGAACCTTCAAGCGCCCGCTCGGCGAACTCTCCTGGCAGGGCGTCGTCGTTTCACTTCAGCGACTGCTCGGCTCTGATCTCGTCGTTGGCGGACGTACCGCCATTGAGGCGCAAGGCTTCGGCCACTACTTGAGCCAGGCGGGTCCTTCGACCGTACATCTATATGGAACGCGGCCTGCTCCCGGCTGGCTCAGCAAACTCCCGCTCAAACAGAAATTCCGCGTTCACCGCGCGCAGAGCCTGTTCACAACGCGCGGGAGCTCGCCCGGATCAAAGTCAGAGACGACGCGGGAAATACCGGGATCATTCGACTGGCCTCTCACGGTATCGACACCCGAACGTGCGTTCCTTGAACTGCTCGACGAATTGCCCCGCCACGAAAGCTTCCATCAGGTCGATGCATTAGCGGAAGGCTTGAGGAGCCTAGGTCCCCGGCGGCTGCAAATGCTTCTGAACGACTGCAAAAGCGTCAAGGTCAAACGATTGTTCTTCTGGTTCTCGGAGCGGCATCAGCACGCTTGGCTCAAACAGATCGACAAGTCGAAAGTCGATCTCGGCACGGGAAAGCGCATGCTCGTCAAGGGCGGCAAACTCGACACCAAATACCTCATAACCATCCCAGACGACCTCAATGCCCCCGTCTGAAAAATATCGGCATCAAGTGGCCTTGTTGATCGAGACGATCCCGTTCGTCGCGGCGGAACCCAATTTTGCGCTCAAGGGTGGCACCGCCATCAATCTCTTCCACCGCGACATGCCGCGCCTATCGGTCGATATCGACCTGACATATCTGCCGGTAGCTCCGCGTCCCGAATCTCTTGCCGCGATCGATGCGGCGATGAGGCGAATGGCGGCGGCGATCAGGAAAGGATTGCCGGGCGCACGGGTGACGGAAGTCGTCAACGCCCGCGAGAAGATCGTCACCAAGCTGACCGTCCAGCAAGGCGACGCGCAGATCAAGATCGAGGTCACCCCGGTGATCAGGGGCTGCGTCTTCGAGCCGGAGCTGCGCGACGTGTCGCCGAGCGTCGAAGAAACGTTCGGCTTCGCACAGATGAAAGTCGTTTCGTTCGCCGATCTATACGCTGGCAAACTCGTCGCGGCGCTCGACCGGCAGCATCCGCGTGACCTCTTTGATGTCCGCGATCTGCTCGCCAACGAAGGCATCACGGACGATCTCCGCAAGGCGTTCATCGTCTACCTCATCAGCCATGACAGGCCGATTTCCGAGGTTGTGGTTCCGCGCCGCAAGGACATCGGGCACGAATTCACGCACGGCTTCGCGGGCATGACCGCCGATCAAGTAACCTTGGACGAGTTGCTCGAAGCCCGGGAGATGCTGATCGCCGAACTCGCGGGAAAAATGCCCCAAGCTCACAAGGATTTCCTCATAGGGTTCAAGCGCGGCGAGCCCGATTGGAGCCTGCTGGGCGACGCCGGCGCGGCGGAGCTGCCGGCGGTGCGCTGGAAGCAGATCAATCTGGACAATCTTCCTGCCGAGCACCGGGCGAAGCTCGTCGCACAGCTCGAGGAAGTCTTGCGCAATGCCTGATCGCGCGCTCGCGCATCGGATCAAGTAATTTTTCGTGGAAATGCCAGCTCACATAGCCGCTGTGTCACGCGCTGGCGCTGCGCGAGCTCGGTGACTGACGGATCCCAATCACCGAGATGGGTTCCGATGTCGATCATGATCGACGTGAGCGCGCGGCGGCGATGCCACGCCCTCGGTGGCCCCGACCTCCGCCATGAGGTTTGTCCGCGCGGGGAATGTGCTGTCCGCTGATCGGACAACGGCCGTCGTAAATTCAGACAGTTTGCAATGAGGTGCGCCGGAAAAGTGCTGAGAACGCGTGACTTCGCAATTGGCACGAGCCTTGCGGAGGCGATGCCTTAGCTTGGAACGAGAACAACTCTCTTCAGGCAAAGGAAATAGAAATGCCAACGAACGTCCGCTATTCCAACGTGCTCTCCTGGGTGCACTTTGGCGATCTGCATATCACCGATCGTGACGAGCAGAACTATCAGGAGTTCCTGAC